>JAJAZE010000618.1 GCA_026785925.1 Pyrinomonadaceae bacterium | reverse complement strand
CGAAGTTGCGGCAAACCGCGTTAGTTTCGGCGGCAGCGCCTTGGTCAAACCAATTGACGACACGCGCTTTCAGATAGATTTAGCGGCGCGTAATCTTCGCGCCGGACAAAAAGTTATCGCGCACGCCGAAGTTTGGGGACGTGATACGAACGGCAATCAAAAAGCGATTGCGTGGATCGGCGGAATGACGCTGGCGGAAAAATCTCTCGGCAAAAATAAAACGACGCTGCCGCTTAACCTCGATGCGCGCTGGCTCGCGCTCTCGGACGCGAAAAGCGATTACGAACTGCGAAACATTCGCGTTCAGGACGCTGATTCATCAGTCTTGCTTGGCACGGCGGCGACCATCGCGCTGCCGCCGATTGAGTTGCCGGAAAATTTATCGGGAAATTACAACGGCGAAGTTACCAATGAAATGCGAACGGGAATTCGTCCGCGCAACAGTTTTGAAATTGACGCGCCGGGCGGAAAACTGATGCTCGTTCACGGTTATTGTTCGGGCGATGCGTGGGGCGCGGCGGCGAATGCCGTACAATTTACCAATTACGTCAAGTTTTTAGATTTGAATCAAAACCGCTCGCACGACGAATTTGCGCGGCGCATCAGAGATTTCGGCGCGAGTTTGCCGTCGTTCGGCATCGTCGCGCACAGTCAGGGCGGCGCGGCTTCGCTTCATCTCTACACATATTATTGGAGCGGACTTGATTACGCGACCGGAACGCGGCTGATTCAGTCGGTCGGAACGCCGTATCAAGGCACGGCAATCGCGGGAAATCTGGCGGCAATCGGCAGTGTTTTCGGCGCGGGCTGCGGTGCAAACAACGACCTGACTTATTCGGGCGCGGCGGCGTGGCTGGCAAACATTCCTCCGTGGGCGCGGGCGAAAGTGTCGTATCACACGACATCTTTTACAGATGTTTGGTGGCGATATGATTATTGCAGTTTGGCGACCGATTTGTTTTTGGGCGACCCGGAAGACGGCGTAGTGGAAAAGGCTTACGCGCAATTGCCCGGCGCAGTTAATCTCGGTCACAAATCCGGCTGGTGTCACACCGGCGGAATGCGCGACCCGGCGCAAACCAGCGATTCGTCGCGCAATGCAAATATGAACTCGAACGCGGCACGTTAGTTAAAGGGAAAAGGCGAAAGGCGAAAGGGAAGAAATTCTTCCAAACTTTCGTCTTTCGCCTTTTCCCTTTTTCCTTTATTACTTGCCGGTCAATTCCTTTACTAGCTCCGGCGCGTCGTAAAGTTTTCGCAAGGCTTCGAGAATTCCCGCGCTGTGAACGGCGACCGCCCGCGAGCCTTCGTTTTCCTCGATATACCAATAGCGATTCGAGAGTTTTTGAATATTGCTGTCGAAGTTCAAACCGACCAATTCGGCGTTGCGGTCGATGACGGGCGAGCCGGAATTGCCGCCGATGGTGTCCGCTGAATAAACGAAATTCAGCGGCGTTGATAAATCCAATTTATCGCGTCCTTCTTTGTAGCGCGTCGGCAAATCATACGGCGGTTTTTCACCGAAACTTTCGGCGCGGTCGTATAAACCGAAAAAAGTCGTTTTATACGGCACGAGCGTCGTGTCTTCTTCGTAACCTTTGACTTTGCCGTAGCTGATTCGCAGATTGAAATTCGCGTCCGGCGCGATTGATTTACCATAAACCGCGAAACGCGCTTTGGAAATTTTCTCGCCCGCGCTTGCTTCGACGTTGAGGATTTTTTCTTCGTTGAAGGCGCGAAGCTCGCGGATAATCGGCTCGACGTTTCGCCCCATCACAATCATCGGATCGGTAGATTTCGCAATCGCGTCCGCGCCGCCTTCGAGCAGCGATTTTCTAAACGCGACATCTTTCAACTGCGTTCCCTGCACGGCGCGTTTGACCGCTTCCGCCGGAGTTGCGCCGTTCAGCGCGGCTTTGATAAACGGGTCGTTTGCGCCCAAAGTTTTCAAACCTTCATCGAGCCACGCCGTTAAAGTCACCTCTTCGAGTTCAGGATAAATCGGCGCGGGCGACAGCAAACCGAATTTGAACGATTCAAGTTTTGAATCGCGGAATTCGTCGTAACGCTGATCGTTCGGCTTTTTGATTTCCGCGCTGTATCGCACAATCTGCGACGCGATAGTCGCCAGCCGCGAAGCCGCCAGATTGGAAAATGCCAAACGCTTCGCCATCGCCGGAAGTCCGCCGTAAGCGATGGAAATCTGCTCCCACGCGGGCGCGTAAAGTTTCTGCAATTCGGGTTTCTTCGCTAATTCATCTTTTAACGCTTTTTCTTCCGCTTCTTTTTTGGCAAACATTCGCGGCATCAGCAAACCGTCTTGCTGTCCAGTCAAACGCTTCAGCGAATTATTAAACGAGCGAATCGAACCGCTCGCCTGTCGGTGTTGTTCGTCGCCGAGTTTTCCGTATTTTTCGAGCGCGTTCAAACGCGCCGTCCAAACCTGTTTTTGCAGAGGATTTCCGACCTCGCGCTGATATGCCAACTGCGCGACGGTCAACAATCGCGCGGTCGAACCCGGACTGCCGGAAGCCAGCACGAATTCGTCTTCGACCGCGCCTTTCTCCGACCATTTGAAAAAGTTCGGCGTTTTCGCGGGCTGTCCGTTTTCATAAGCGCGTAGAAAAGTTACGTCCAGATCGTGGCGCGGAAAAGTGAAATTGTCGTAATCGCCGCCGAAGAACGCGATTTGCTCTTCCGCCGCGAAAACGATGCGAATGTCCGTATATTTTTTGTTGCGGTAAAGCCAGTATTCGCCGCCGCTGTAAAACGACACGACATCGCTTTTCAAGCCGGTTTGATCGAGCGAATCTTTTTCAATCTGCGCGATGACGGCTTTGCGCTGTTCGCTCGCTTCCTTGTCGGACGCGCCGGATTTAACGGCGGACTGAACACGCTCGGTGACGTTTTCAAACGAAACCAGCACGTTGCATTCGAGGTCGGGAGCCTTGATTTCATCGCCTTTCGTTCGCGCGTAAAAACCCTCTTTCGTATAATCTTTTTCTTTGGTCGAAACCTTCTGCAACTGCCCGTTGGCGACGTGCTGGTTGGTGACAAACAAACCGTCCGGCGAGACGAAACCGCCCGAACCGCCGTCATTCAACCGCACGGACGCGAGCCGCACATTATCGAGCCATTCCTGCGTCGGCGCGAAATTGTAACGCTCTTTCCACTGCTTGAGCGGCGGATTGTCGAAAGTCCACATTCCTTCATCGGCGCGATTAACCGGTACACTAATTAAAAAGCTGAAAATCACCAGCAGAATTGATATTTTTTTCATAATTTTATTTTTGCAGACAAGAGAAAAATTAACAACAAATTCGCCGACTCGGTTACTTTAATTATATTCAAGTTGCTCGGTATTGATGATTTATCACTTGATCGGTTTACAAATTATCGGCGTATCTAACGAAAAAGGCTAAATCCGGCGAGCGGTTTTGAACACCCTGTTTAATCAAATTGCTTTCTGCCGACCGCTTGCTTTTCAATTGGCAATTTTGCCGGATTATCTCTTCATCAATTCGGGCGGCAGTTGTTTATCAACGACTGGTCGCTCCTTCAAATCGGCGATTTCCCACATCGTTAAAAAGATTGTGCGCGAAATTCGTTCCATTTTCGCGTAATCAATTTTGTCCGGCTCGTCGTTTGCGCCGTGATAATCTTCGTGAACGCCGTCGAACCAAAAAACAATCGGGATGCCGTTGATCGCGTAATTGAAATGATCGGAGCGGAAAAAGAAACGATTTTCGTCTTTCGGGTTGTCGTAGCGGTAGTTGTAACTTAATTTCAAAAACGAATCGTTGATTGATTTGGTCACTGCGCCGAGCTTGGAACTCATCATTTCCGAACCGATCACATAAACTTCCGACGCGGTGGATAAATCCTTGTTTCGCGGATTCGTATCGCCCGCCGTTTTGCTGCGCCCGATCATATCAATGTTTAGCTGGGCGACGACTTTTTTAATGTCAACGGTCGGAAATTTATTAAAGTATTCGCTGCCCCAAAGACCTTTTTCCTCGCCCGTGTGCCAGACGAGAAGAATCGAACGCTTCGGTTTTTTTAGCGATTTCGACAACGCTTCCGCCATCGCTAAAACGGCGACCGTTCCCGAACCGTCGTCGTCCGCGCCGTTCCAGATTTTATCTTCGCCCGCCGCGTTCGGTCTGATTCCGACGTGATCGTAGTGTGCGCCGACGGCGACCATTTCGTTTTTCAAAAGCGGATCGCCGCCTTCCCAAACCGCGACGACGTTCTGCGTCGAGGCTTTGACAATTTTCGATTCAATCGTGTAGCTCGCCGTTTTATTTAAGGCGAAAGTCGGCAGCGGCGCGTTTTCTCTCGACAATCGAACGATTTCCGAAAAAGCGGTAGCTGCGCCCTGAAATAAATTCTCAGCCGCTTCCCGCGAGATGACCATTACCGGAATGCCGCGATTTCTCGAAACTCTGACTTCGGTAAATTTCTCGACCGACGTGCCGCCGCGTTCGCGCTGTCGCCGTTCGTTCTGCCAATCGTCTTCCGTGCCGGGCGCGGCAATAATCATCAAACCGGTCGCGCCTTTCGCGCGGGCGTATTCGAGCGGCGCGATCCAATCAACATTGGTCTGCCCGTATTTGCCGGAAAACAAATCCTGCGGCGTGACACCCGCCGGATAATCCTCGCCGCCGCTGTAAATGACGACGGTTTTGCCTTTGACATCAACATCCTTCAAAGCGTCGAGATTTTTCGCTTTGAGCAACCAGCCGTTTCCGGCGAAAACCAGCGGCGAAGCGGCGACGTTCGCCGCAACCGGATTAGCGAAAAAATCTCTGCCGTAACCGACCGCTTGCCCGCCGATTTCCAATCGCGTTTGCGCCGCGTCAGTTGCGCGGACATTGAGTGCGAATTTTTGAAAGAAAGTTCCGTCGTCGCCCGCCGGTTTAAAACCCCAGCGCGATAAATTCAGCGCGATGAATTTCGCCGTCGTGTCCAGCCCGCGTGAAGGCGTATCGCGTCCTTCCATTTCGTCGGACGCAACGTAGTAAAGATAATCTTTCAACTGCGCCGCCGTAATGTTTTCAGCCGCTTTACGCGCCGGTGAATTCGGCTTCGTCGCCATCTGCGCGAATGTCGCCGATTGAAAGACGAACGTCAATAAAAGGAAAACTGCCAATAGATTTTTTTTCATTTTTTCTCCAAATGTAAGACGGAAATCAGAAAACAGAAAACAGAAATCAGAAATTATAAGTCGGAGATCGGTTTTACAAGTTTCTGTCTTCCGACTTCTGACTTCTGTCTTCCGACTTCCACTTTAGATTATTTTTACGCGATTTCGGTTGGAATGGTTTCGCCGCTGACACCGACGATGGCGATTTTGTGACGATTGGCGAGCGCGAGCATTTCTTCTTGATCGAAGATGAGCGTTTTGTGCGCGGTCAGGCAAAGACAGGTCGCGCCCGCTTCAATCATCGTTTCGATGGTCGGAAGACCGACGACCGGCACGTCAAAGCGCATATCCTGATTTGGTTTGGCGACTTTGATGACCGTCAATTTCCCTTTTGCCAACTCTCCGGCGCGTTTTATAACCGCGTCGGTTCCTTCCATCGCTTCGACGGCGACGCACGCTTTAGCGCGAACGACAATGGTTTGTCCCAAATCGAGCCGCGCGATTTCGTTGGCGATTTTTAAGCCGTATTCGATGTTTCCGAGTTCGATTTCATCAGGTTTGCGCTTCGTCAAAACTCCTTCCCGCGCCAAACTGTCTTTGACAAAATAAGTCGAATCAATCAATTCGATGTTGTCTTTGGCAAGCTCGGCGGCGATCCCGCCGATCAGCGAATCGGTGTTGCGCTTCGGCAGATTGTAGAGCATTTTCGCCATTCGCCAATCGGGAAACGCGCCGGAGAAAATCTGAACGTGTTTGACCTGTCCCGCCATTATCACCCGTTCAACATCTTCGCTTTTGAAGAACGAAATCATCTTTCCAAGCTGCCCGATGCCGACCCAGACGACTTTTTCCGCCGCCGTTTCGATTGCTTTGTCGGTTTCCTCTTTGATGGCGACGACCGACAGAGACGCGCCCTGTCGCTTCGCGCCTGCGACGACGAGCAAAGGAAATTTTCCGTTTCCGGCAATCAAACCGAATTTCATAAAATTTGCAAGACTTACCTAACCAACGCGCTGAAGGTTTTCGCTTTGTTGATCGGCGTTCGCATTTCGAGATAATCCACCAATTTCAAAAAATCCATTCGCGGATACGAATATCTGCCGACCGTGCGAAAGGCGAGCTGCGGTTTTGATTTGTCGAAAATGTGAAATCCCCAGTAAAGAAGCTGTTTGCTGAACCGAATCGCTACTTTGTCGGGATTGATATAATGACAGCGTTTGTCGCGTTCGATAAATTGTTCAAACTGCGCTTCGAGAATTTCGTTCAAAATGATGTTGCGGCTTTCTTCATCTTTTTGCAGGCTGTTGATTAAAACAAACAGGTGCGCTTTGGCGTTTTCGCGGCGAATCTGGTTAAAAGTGCGTTTGATAACGTCGGCGTTTTTGTTCACGCCGAGCGGATTTAAAGTCGTCGGCACGAGGCAGTAATCAAACTTTCTAATAAATTCTATCGGATTCGCGTCAAATTCCGGGTTACAGTCGCAGACGACGATTTTCGTTCCTTTATAAGCTGTCTCGTCCCATTCGTCGTGGCTCAAAACCGAAATCACCGACCCGAGTTTTCCTTTCGTCGCGGGCAAATATAGACCTTCGCCGAGCAGTTTCCGCAAATTCTGCTGCCGGTCTAAATCAACCAGCGCGACATCGTAACCGTTGAGGGCGAACGCGCCCGCCAGATGTGCGCTGATCGTGGTTTTTCCCACGCCGCCTTTGCAGGTGAAAACGCCGATGTAAATGGTTTTGCTCGCGTCATCCGCCGCATCGTTTTTTTCCGGCTCCCAATCGAGTTGATTATCGTGCAGCATCGCCAGCCGCAAATGTCGGTATTTTTCCTCGCGCAAATGCGTATAAACCGATTTGGTAAAACCGCTGGTCGAGATGAAAAGTCCTTCGTTAAAATTCCCTGAATCGGAATGCGCCAGAAAATCGAGAAACTTTTCGATTTGTCCGAGATGAACTTTCGCCCGCTGATTGCTCACCTGAACGGCAAAACTTACGTTATCTCGAACCGCTTCGAGATCATAATTTTTCTGCGTTTTGGACGCGACTTGGACTGAAAAACCGGCGCGGCGCAGTAAAAAAAGAGCCATCCTCTCCGTTTCGGTGGCTCGTTCGACGACAATTGTTTTTTCGCGGTCGGAATCGGTTAAAACGTCGAGCATTTCCGCCCAACTCACTCTATTTTTCGACATTATTGAATCGCCTCTTATTCGGCAAAAGCCCGCAGAATTTCGTCGGCGTGTTCATCAACTTTCACTTTGTCGAAAACCTTTTTGATCTTTCCCGCTTCGTCAATCAAAAACGTCTTTCGCAGAACGCCGTCGTAAGTTTTGCCCATAAACGTCTTTTCGCCGTAACTGCCGTAAGCGTCGGCAACCGCGTGGTCGGTGTCGGCTAAAAGCGTGAACGGCAGTTCGTATTTCGAGATAAACTTTCGGTGCGATTGCTCGTCATCGGTCGAAACACCCAGAATCTTGATATTTTCCCGTTCAAAAACCGCAAAACCGTCGCGCAGGCTGCACGCTTCCTTCGTGCAGCCGGGCGTGTCGTCTTTTGGATAAAAATAAAGAACGACTTTCTTGCCGCGAGAGTCGGAAAGTTTGACTTCTTCGCCGTTTTGATCTTTGACGGAAAAATCCGGCGCGTCGTCGCCTTCTTTGAGCATAATTTTCACCTCGTTAAAATATTTGTTAAAATTCTAGCACGATGAAAAGGCTAACCGAAATTAACGCTCTGCGCGAACTGCAAAAATTGAAAAAGGAGTATCAGAATTTCATCAAAAACAATTACGAACAGCGGG
>JAJAZE010000617.1 GCA_026785925.1 Pyrinomonadaceae bacterium | reverse complement strand
TAAAAGCGTGTATTTCGTGCCGATAATTCGCGCCAGCCGTTCAAACGAAATCGCGCCGACGAGCGCGGAAAGCTGCGAGACGAGAAAAATCCCCAGCAAAAACGATTGACTCGGCGATTCGCCCCGCGCCACGAAAAGCTCTTGCGCGAGAAAAACCGACGCGCTCGTGATAACCGTTTGAATGCCGTTGTTGTAGCAAAAACAGGCGACGAGAAACTGCGCCGTGTAACGCAGCCGTTTCAGTTCTTTAAATGTGCCGCCGAGTTCGCTGAAACCCATCGAGACGAGATTTTTATTGGCGGGCAGTTCCTTCACCGCGCCGCGCGGTTTGATTAAAGTAAATGTGACGAGCGCGAAAATTCCCCACCAGAGCGATGCCGCCAATAAAGACAAACGCACGGCAAAACCGACCGTCAAACCGAAAGATTCAGCATTTTGCACGAGCGCGATATTCAGAATCAGCATAATAATTCCGCCGGTGTAGCCCGCCGCGAAACCGTAGCTCGAAATAAAATCGCGCTTGTCTTCGGTCGTCAAATCAACCAGATAAGCGTTGTAAAAAATGTTCGCCGCACCAAAGCATAAATTGGCGATAATCAGTAAAATGCTGCCGAAAACGTAATTGTTATCGGTGACGAAAAAAAGCAAACCGCTCGCCGTCACGCCCAGATAACAAAAAATCGCCATCAGCCGTTTTTTTAAGTTTGAATAATCGGCGACGGCTCCTAAAATCGGCAAAAACAGCACCTGGCAAAAAACCGAAACCGTAATGCTCAACGAAAAAAGATTTTTCGCCGTCACCGCACCGAGTCCGCCGAAATCGAAAATCACGCCGTTATCGCCGACGTGACTCTGCGCCAATCCGGTCAAATACGGTCCGAGCAAAACGCCGATGACGGTCGTGTAAAACGCGGAATTTGCCCAATCATATGTCAACCAGCCGAAAATTTCGCGGCGATTATTTTTTTCGTATTCCATATAAAATTAGCTGCTTAACAAATTTAAAATCGTCGGCGTAATATCGCTCAAATCTTTTATTTGAGCGGCGGCTTCCAGCTTTCGTCTGCCCCAGATAATCGTCGGCACATCATTTAAAGTGTGTGTGCGAACGGAAAAATCTTCGATGTTGCCGTGGTCGCTGGTCAAAATGACGGTCGTTGTTTTTAGATCAACTCTTTGCAGAACGGCTCTCAGAAAAGCGGCGAGCGGCGGCAGATACGTCTGCGCCGCCTCAAAATTCTGCGCGTGTCCGATTTTGTCGGTGATAAAATATTCGTAAAGCGTGAAACGATGTTCGGCGGTCAAACCGGCTAAAATCTCGCCCGCTTCCGGCGGCGAAAAGTGCGGCACGTCGAAATTTTGTTCAATCAAACTCTGGTTCGTAAAGTCGTGAAAAATCGCTTTGCGCCCTAACAAATCCGGCAGTTGGCGGAACGGCAGCGCAGCCGCTTCGACCGCGCAGGTGGTCGCCGATTTCCAGCGCGGTTTTTCGGTGAAAAACTTCGGCGTGTAGGCGTTGGCGAAAACATTCGGCTCGATGTTTTTTTGTTTTAACTGTCGGAAAATCGAATGTTCGGCGATCAAGTCGCGCAGAATTTGATTTGGGAAACCTTGCTTATGATTGCCCAAAAGCTGCGGCGCGTTGATGCCGGTCAAAATTGTCGTTTGCCCTGACGCGCTTTGCGGGCGACCTTCGATGCCGAGCCGCGCATCGGTCAGAATCAAAACTCCGTCGTGAACGATTTCGGCGTTTTCGGCGTTTTCATTGACGAAATGCACGAGCGGCGCGAGATTTTCGATATTGGCAAGCGGATTTTTCTCGCCGCGTTCGCCGATTCCCAAACCGTCTATGAAAAAAAGTAAAACTGAAGATTTATTTTCGGATGGCACTTTTATACTTTATCAAGTTTTTCCAGCCGAAATAAATCGGCGCGTTTGATGTGGTGTTCTCTGACGATTTGCAGCGTCGCGCCGTCAACGGCGGAGACTTTGATTTCGGAAAAAATTCGGGCGAGCGGTTCAGCCTTAAAAATGTATTTCAGAGAGATAAAATCGGTCGGCGCGGAAAAAATAAATTCGTCAATCGCGCCGCCTTTCAAAAGAGCTTTTAATTTTCCGATTTCAGCTTTTTTGGTCAGTTTGATTCGGTAGATCGGCAGTTCCGAAACTATTGCGCCGGCTTTAATCAATTCGTCTTTGATCGCACTGCCGAATGAATTTTCGACGATTAGAAGAAATGAAAGATCGGCAAATTCATCTCCGGCGGCATAATTTTTCAGCGACGATAAAACATTTTCCGCGTCAATCCGGCGCGGAAGCAAGTCGGCGTGAAGCTGCCCGAAGCGCAGCCGGTCGGAAACGCTTTCGCCTAACGCGCAAACCCGAATCGCGTCTAATTCAAACGCATCTATTTGGTTTTCCTCCAGACATTCCAAAAAAAATTCCACCGTCAGCACGTCGGGGAAAATTATCCAATCGAATCGGTCGAGATTTTTCAATAATTCGGTTGAGTTTTCGTTCAGGACAACTTTTTCAGCTTCAATCGGCGGGAATTTGAGCAGCTTCGCGCCCGAATTTTCGACGGCGGCGGCGAGTTTTTTATTGATCGGATTATCGAACAGCGCGAAGGTTTTATTGTTGATGGAATTTAGCATCTAAAACAAATTCTAGCCGTCCGTTGAAAATCTGCAAGTTTGCAATTACCGATTGAAAAAAGTTATGGTTTGAAATCGTGAAGACGGTTTTACAGTCTCGCCGCGACCGCTTTTGACATTTTTGTTTCGTCTTTTTTCGCTATGAAAGCAATGATTTTAGCCGCCGGTTTCGGCACGCGGCTGTTTCCTTTAACCATTGACCGCACCAAACCGGCGATTCCTTTTCTGGGCAAGCCGCTGGTTGGCTACGTCGCTGAATACGTCGCCAAATTCGGTTTTACCGAGGTCGTCGTCAACCTTCATCACCAACCCGAATCGGTTAAAAAAGCTCTCGGCAACGGCGAAGCATTCGGCGTTGAAATCCATTACACCGAAGAAACACCGAAAATTTTAGGCACGGCGGGCGCACTCGACAATGCGCGGCAATACCTCGAAAATGAAACTTTCCTGATCGTCAACGGTAAAATAATCACCGATATTGACATCGCCGCCGCGCTCGAAACGCACAAAAAAAGCGGTGCGCTGGCGACCATGATCTTAAAGCCGAACACGAACCGCGAAAAATTTACCATCGTCGAAACCGAAGATGGTTTAGTCAAAACATTCGGTGACTTTCCCGAACTTTTCTCCGCCGATCAGCTTTCGACGCTCGATTCAGGACTCGCTGCGCCTTTAATGTTCACGGGCATTCACATTCTCGAACCGCGCGTTTTTGAATATATTCCGCGTGGCGTTTATTCGGATATTGTGCCGACTTTTTATCGTCCGGCGATTGCCGAAGGCGAAAAGATCGCCGCGCACGTCACCGACGGCAATTGGTTTGAAATCTCGACCATTCCGCGCTATCTCGACATTTCGCTGGCGATGTTGGACGGACAGAGCGATAAATTGGTGAAAGGCGCGAACTGCCGGATTGCCGACGGCGCGACGGTTAAAGATTCTGTAATTTGGGATAATGTGACGATTGCCGACGGCGCGGAACTCTCCCGCACGATTATCGCTGACGGCGTGCAGATCGGCGAAGGCGAACGCTTTGAAAACGTCGCCGTCGTCCGCGCCGAAATGCTTTCACACTGCGAAGAAATTCCGCCGAAAGCCTTAAAAGGTTTTGTGCAGGGCGAAAATTATGTCGTTCCGCTCAATCAATGGTAAAATTTCACGCAAGCTATGAATGTGATTTTCGTCGAGACCGCAATGGAAAGATTGCGGGATTTTCTCAAGCAAAATAATCAAAAAAACCAAATAGAAACGCTCACGCCCGACGCTTCGACCCGCGAATACTTTCGCGTCGAGTGGAACCGACAACCCGCGATTGCCTGCATCTACGGCGAATCTTTCAAAGCCGCCGAACACTCTTATCTCGATGTCACCGCGCTGTTTCGCGCCAATAACCTGCCCGTCGCCGAAGTTTATGCCTTCGATGAAAGTTCGGGAGTCGTCATTCAGGAAGATTTCGGCGATGTGATTCTGCGCGATTTTCTCCAACAATCGGACGAACCGACGCGCGATAATTTATTGAATCGTTCAATCGGTTTGATCGCCCGCATCCAAGCCGCTACGCCCGACGCTTTCGCCCGCCATTCGATTGCTTCGCGTTTGAAATTCGACGCGGAAAAACTTTTGTGGGAATTGAATTTTTTCAAGACGCATTACTTTGAAACTTTCCGCCGAACCGAGTTATCCGACGCGGACGAACAAAACCTGAACGAAGAATTTAACGCGATTGCCGCCGAACTCGCCGCCCGCGCCGAAGTTTTATGTCACCGAGATTTTCACACAGCAAATTTGATGCTGGATAATGCAAACCGTCTGCGAATTATTGATCATCAGGACGCTCGAATCGGCACGACGAGTTATGATTTGGTGTCGCTGCTGCTCGACCGAGTGACCGAAACGCCCGCCTCGGCGTGGCTTGAAGATAAAAAAAGTCACTTCCTGAATGAACGCGGTCGCTGTGGATTAAAGCCGCTCGACAGCAATGATTTTGAAAAAGAGTTTTGCCTGCAAACCGTTCAGCGCGGCTTAAAAGCCGTCGGCACATTCTCGTTTCAGTCGGTCAATCGCGGCAAAACTTATTTCGTGCCGTTCATTGCGCCGACTTTGCAGATAGTTTTACAGGCTTGTCGGCAGCTCGAAAAATTTCCGAATCTCCAAAGAATAATCGGGCGAGAATCAAACTCTTAAATAATCGCCGCGCCAATTTTTAACCGCTGATTTTATTTCTTTGCTATTTTTGAAGTCGCCGTTCAAAGTTCGCTGCACGAGTTCCGGCAATTCCGCGTCCGGCGCGAAACGCAGTGCGAGCATTTGTCCGGTTCGTAAATCCGACGCTTCGGCGGCTAAATCGGACGGCAAAACTTGTCTATAGCGCAGCATTTCTTCGAGGCGAATAATTCGATCCTGCGCTTTTAACGCTTGCAGACGCGCCGCGACGGACAACATAATCAGCACGATTGCCAGTATTAAATTTTCAGCGCGATCAAAAGACTGCTCCTGATATAATCTGAAAATTTGCCAGAAGAGATTTAGAATCAGCAAAGGGGAAATGACGAAATGAACCAGCGGATACCAGCGGACGTGGTTTTGAAAATTTTGTTGTTCGGGCATATTATTCGGAGAATCAGACTCGTCTGAAATTTGCAGTTTCAATCGAATTTGCACGACGGCGGTGAAAAAGTCAATCGGCAATCTCGAACCGAGGGCGGGCGACCGCGTATTTTGCCGGAGCCGCGCTTTTTGATATGTTAAAATTGAATTTATGGAAGACGATGAACGAGAAAAGATGCGCCGCTATGTCAACCGCTGGAAGGAAACGGGCGAGTTTCTGGAAAACTTGCGGCGCAAAGAAATCAAAACTTTAAATATCGCCGAGGAAATTTTGTCTTTGAGCGACGCTTCCGAATCGGCTCTGCATTTCTATCCGCCGCTGCCGACTTCGGGTTTGATTGAAATGCAGAGATTATTTGCCAAACTGAAAAAATGAAACAGATTTTTGAAGTCGCTCAACAAGTGCAGAACTTCTTTGATGAAAACAATTGGCAGTTTTGCTTTATCGGCGGAATCGCTTTGCAAAGATGGGCGAAACCGCGTCTGACGAACGCTGCCGATTTAACTTTGCTAACCGGATTCGGCTCCGAAGAGATTTACATTGATAAGATTTTGGCGAAATTTGAATCGCGTATTTCCAACCCGAAAGAGTTTGCGTTACGAAACCGCATTTTGCTGCTGCAAATCGAAAATGTCGGAATTGATATTTCGCTCGGCGCATTATTTTTTGAAGAAAGCGCGGTCAAACGGGCGGTTTCATACGATTTTTTGCCGCACATCAAACTAAAAATCTGCACCGCCGAAGATTTGGTTGTTTTCAAAGCGTTCGCCAACCGCACTCAAGACTGGGCGGACATCGAAAACATTCTGATCGTTCAACTAAAACTCGATTGGAAATACATCAACAAACAACTCGCGCCGCTGGTTGAATTAAAGGAAGAACCGGAAATTTTAACGAAATTGGAAAAGTTAAGAAAGGAAATTTAATCATCAATGAACCAAACATACATAAATGGTTTATTTTACTTATATTTACGGAGTGTTACAGAGTGTTATCTGTTGAATATCTAAATGTATTTTATCACTCTGTATTACTGCAAAATAGCAGGTAACAGATACATTTTCAGATACAGGCATTTGCGAGTTATCAAGATACTTTGATAGACTGCTTTTGCAACAAAACAGCTATTCAGTTGTCAAAGAACTGAAAAAAGAGTTTTCGGAGTCAAGCCGAAGGCTCTTTTGCTTGTCTTCATAACTTTACAGCAGTAAAAGGCGCGTCTTCACCTTTGCCGTTCTGAGTAAAGACAATAGCCCCCGTAATTTTGCCGTTTTCAAGACTGCCTCTAAAATCAACTACCAGCAAACTTTTCTTTTGCCGTTCACTATAAGAAAAGGTGATGGTATTGCCGTCTCGATTAACTTGAACAGGTGTAGAATTACCCATCGTTGAACGCAAAACGCCGCTGTAACCTCCAACGGTCTTAGTGATGGTCATATCAAATTCGACTGACTTGGAATCTTTTACAATAGTGATTTTCCACGCGCCCGCTAAAGAATCATCAGAGTCTATATTTTTCGTATTTGTTTGCGCTAACAAACTATTCGCAATCTCAAATTTATTACGCCCTTGCCGCCAAATTGCCGCCAAAAAATCGTCACGCCAAACCACCTTTAGCAGTCCGCGTTTCTGAACTCCATACCGACTGACAGCAACATTTCTTAAATCGCCTTCTATAAAATCAGTTCGCCAAGTTGCTTGCCAAACTGACGATGCAAACTCATATTCGGTAAGCGATGAACGCAATGCTTCTTTTATGCTAGCGTTTTCAATATCTGATAAAGCATCTTCAACTTCGGTTTTTACGTCGGCAACGAGCGGCGAATAATTCACATAACTTACGCCGACATCGGTAGAGCTTGCCAAACGCCGCAAGGCTTTGACAGCCCGCCGAACCGCTTCCGGTTCTTTAGATTCGACAATCGCGGCAGTTGTGGTAACGGCGGACTTACCGCTTTCCATCATCGCAATAATAATAAGATCAGGAACTTTGGCATCTGAAAGATTTTTCAGCGCGTCGGGTGAAGTGTCAAAAGTGTTTTTTGAGTTGCGGATTTTGGCAACGATAATTTCTTGACTTAAGCCGCTTTGACACATATCAACGACATCTTGGTTTATTAAATCTTTTTGAGCGAACGCGGAAAAAGCCAGAATTAAAATAAACAGAAATGAGATTATTTTCTTCATAATTATTCAATTTCTTTAGTCTTCGCCGGTCGCCCGGCTTTGCCGTAGGTTGTAACTGATTTCAAATCATTTTCGGCGATAACGTATTGACTGCCGACTTTTTGAGCGGGCAATTTCTTTTCGTCAATCAACTGATTTACACGCCGCGCCGATACTCCTAACTTTTCCGCCGCTTCTTTTATTGATAGTAAATTCATACTGAAAACAATCATAATTTATTTTTCTAAAACCTTCAAATGCTCGTAGTTTAACTTGTAATTATTCTACGAACTATCGTAGAATAATTACAGATTGAAACATTCAATCAAATCT
>JAJAZE010000616.1 GCA_026785925.1 Pyrinomonadaceae bacterium | reverse complement strand
CCACCGGATTATTTTCGATGACCGCATCGGCAATCGTCGGACTGATTCAATTTGCCGATTTGATAAACTAAGATTTTCAAAGAACGAGCAGTAGCTTAACTACTTTTAACTTTGTCGGAACATCTAATAAGGAAATTTAATCTTTAGAATTTGGCTAAAGCCTTGTTCCAGCCCTCTGTTACCACTAGCTAAAGCTAGTGGCAATTGATAAAGAAAATTCAATCAGCCTTACTTTTAGTTCACTACCTTATTCTGCACTTACCGTTTACCACTTACCATTAGCTTCCGGCTGGCTTGAACTTGCAGGTTCGGGCGGCGCGAGGAGACTTCGATGTTTCTCACTTCGCCGATTGGAGATTCGCTTAAAGCGCGTTTCGGAACGTAGGTTAAAACATAACTCGAATCAATAATCGCGGCGGCGAGCGCGGTTTTTTCCAGCATTTCTTCATTTGATTCGGGCAGGAAAATCTCGCCGTTCGTATCTTTAGAGAGTTTTGTCAGATAATTTTCGCTGTCGAGCAGAGCGGTTTTCCGCTCGCGCATTTTTCGCAAAAAAGCGCGGTCGGCGTTGATCGTCGAAAATTTGGGGGCGATGGCGACATCGCGCACGCCGTTCGGCAGAGTCGCTTTGATTTCAGCGGGCATTGCCGGCGGCGGCGTCGTTTTTGAAATGCCTTTGGTGCGCGGTTCGAGGTCGGTTAATTCGAGTTTCGTATAACTGATGACGTGGACGTTGATATCGGTCGCCAAAAGATTCTGCATCGCCGCGCGGCGTTCCGCCGGATTATTAAAAGTGTCCGTGCCGTCGGTAATCAAAACGAGGTGACGATTATCGAGCGGCGTTTTCTGCAAAAATTTCGTGGCGGTTTCGAGCGCGTTGAGAAAAACCGAGCGTTTGCCGAAGTTCGCTTTGCCGTCGAGAGCTTTAATCGCCGCTTCTTTGTTCGTCCATTCGGCGACCATCTCGACTTTATCGTGATAATTCATAATCGCTACCGAATCTTCCGCCGAGAGCGCGTCAATCAAACTTCGCGCGGTTTTTTTAGTTTGCTCAAAACCTTTTTTGACGCGCATTTCACCGCCCGTATCCAGCACGATCAAAACATTCGCCGGAATCCGCCGCAGACTGCTCGCCTGATTAAGCCGTCCGTCTTCGATTATCACCAAATCTTCCTTTTTAACGCCCGCGAAAAACTTTCCGCTGCGGTCAACGGCGGAAACATTGAGCTTAATTTCTTCGGTGAAAATGCGCTCCGTATCGTCATCCTGAATCGGTGTCGGGGTCGGCGTTTGCGCTTTTGAAACGGTCAAAAGAAAAAGAATCAGCAGAACGATTTTGATTGGTGACGGCATTGCAAAACTCCTTGAAAACAGACGATTTTGCAAAATTTGATGCGCGCGTCGAAATAGAAGTTGTAGTTTCGCGGTTTCAAACTCATTTAAGTCCAGAGTCCAAAGTCCAAAGTCCAAAGTCGAAAACACGTTGGACTTTGGACTTTGGCCTTTGGACTTTGGACTTTTTTACAGATGAGTTCTCGCTTCCCAGAGTTCGGGGTAGAATTTTTTCGAGAGCGTCGTTCGTAAATATCCCGCGCCTTCCGAACCGCCCGTGCCGCGCTTCATTCCAAGCATTCGTTCGACCATCAAAACGTGATTGTATCGCCACAGCGCGATGTTTTCGTCGTGTTCGATCAGCAAATCCTGCATTATAAAAAAGTCGGCGTGTTTTTCAGGCTGCCGGAGGATTTCGACAATCGCGGCGACTCTTTCCGCTTCGGTTTCGACTGTAAAATTACTTCTGCCCAAAAGATTCCAGAATTCATCGGCGAGACTCGGCGCGGCGAATCTTTTCGACAATCTTTCGTAAGCGAATTTATCCGCTTTAAAATGATTCATCATCGGCTCATCTTTTGCGCCGGAAACGAATTCAATTTCGCGGAACTGCGTGGACTGAAAACCGCTCGCCGGATTTAATTTGTCGCGGAATTCCAAAAAACCGATTTGCGCCATCGTCTCTAAAATATGAATCTGACTGACGACGACCTTGCCGATTGACGCAACCGTTTTCAACGAATGATTGGCGCGAAATGTGCGATTTCCCTTAAGCCATCCAATGCTCGCGTCAATTTCGTGAAGAATTTGCTTGAACCATAATTCGTAGGTTTGATGAATGACGATAAACAGTAATTCGTCGTGGCTGGTCGGTTCGGAAAGCGTCGCCTGCAATTTAGTAAGTTCGGGAACTTTTAAATACTCGTTATAAGAAAGTGAACTGGTCATTTGTTAGTCGTCCTTAGTCTCTGTCGCTTTGCAGCAATCGTCAGACTAAAATGCAAATACATCATCGTTTATATGAGTATTTTATGTCAATTTTAAGACTTTAACGTCACATACTACAAAAAAGTAAAAACGATTCTTGACACACGGCTTTATTTCGGCTAAATTTCCTTTCGTTCTATCAAAAAAAACAACGCAAAAACAATCCCTAAAATCTTGCAGTTTAAGATTTTCTACTGGTTAGAAAATGAACTTTCTTCCATTTCCGGTAATTCAAAAATGATGAGCCGAATATGTTCGGTTTGGTCGGATTACGGTTTGATTTTGGTTTGTTTGATACGCTTTTGGCGAGGAACGAAATTGAGCCTTGAAAAAAGGTCTAAAAATTAAAAATTCACTGAAGTTTGTAGGAGGAATTAGAGCAAAATGTCAAAAACTAACGGCAAGGTCAAATGGTTTAATAATGCCAAAGGCTATGGATTTATCGAACAGCCGGGCGAGCAAGATGTCTTCGTGCATTACAGCGCGATTTCCGGCGAAGGTTACAAAACTTTAACTCAGGGTCAGGACGTTGAGTATGAAGTAACTAACGGTCCGAAAGGTCCGCAGGCGGAAAACGTCATTGCAGGCGACGGATAAACAAAATCATTTGGCTGCTCGCGGCTTTTAAAAAGCCGAACGCCATTTATCAAATAAAAAAAGCGGCTTCCTTTGAGGTCGCTTTTTTTCGTTAATCTTGAAGTTCAAAATTTATCCCATTTCTTCGCCGCGTTTTTTGAGTAGTCTGCGCCATAATTCGCGGTAGGCGGTAAAGCGCGAAGCAACCATATTATACTGGTAACGCTGGGCAAAAGTCAGATTTCGGTCGTCGGCGAGCCGTTTGAGATTGGCATCTACGCGCCCGCGAGCTTCGAGCGGCGGACGTTTTGCACCGCCGTTAAAGAAAATATCGAAATCAATTTTCAGCCTGCGAATATCATCTTCGAGCCGCATGATTTCCTGGTCGAGACTCGCCGCTTCTTCATATTTACTGTTGGTTTGCCGGTATAATTTATTGCCTATAATTGCCATCAGTTTGTCTAGAAATTGAAAACTCTCCGTTTAAATAAAACTTGCAAACTGCCGATTATTCCTTGTTTTTCCAAGATTTCGGTTAAAATAATTTTATGGACAAACACCGACGCGCCGAAATTTTCCGGCTTTTGCCTTCGATTGACGCAATTCTTCGCACGACGACCGCCGAAAAAATTTCGCTGGCAGTCGGCGCAAAACATACAACTCGGCTGGCGCGGGCGGCAGCCGAGTCACTGCGTCTTAAAATTCAAACTGAACAAAACGGCGATGCGGATTATTCGCGGGAAGATTTGCTCGAAAAAGCTGCCGCCAACCTCGAAAAATTCTGGCGTGATGAGCGGAATTCAGGATTGCAGAGAGTTATCAACGCGACGGGCGTGATAATTCATACCAATTTAGGACGCGCCCCGCTTTCGGCGAATGCGCGGCTGGCGTTGATCGAAACGGCTTCCGGCTACTGCACTCTGGAATACGATTTGGAAATTGGCAAACGCGGCAAACGCGGCAAACGAGCCGAACAGCTTTTAGCCGACTTAACCGGCGCGGAAAGCGCGTTGATCGTCAATAACTGCGCGGCGGCGACGTTTCTGGTGCTGACGGTTTTGGCGCACGGCGGCGAAGTCGTTATCTCGCGCGGCGAACTCGTCGAAATCGGCGGCGATTTTCGGATTCCCGACGTGATGGAACAGTCCGGTGCGATGCTGCGCGAAGTCGGCGCGACGAACCGCACGAAAATTTCCGATTACGAACGGGCGATTAATGAAAACACGAAATTAATTCTCAAAGTTCATCCGTCGAATTATCGAATCGTCGGTTTTACGGAAATGCCGAGCCTTTCGGAACTCGCTGATTTGGCGCATCGGCACGACATTTTACTTTACGAAGATGCCGGTTCAGGTGCGCTGCTTGATTTGAGCGAATATGGTTTAATTGACGAGCCGATTATTGCCGATTCGATAAAAGCGGGCGCGGATGTCGTTACCTTCAGCGGCGACAAACTGCTCGGCGGCGTGCAGTCGGGCTTGATTGTCGGGCGGCGTGAAGTTATCGAGAGAATCAGGAAACATCCGCTCTACCGCGCTCTGCGGGTTGATAAATTAATTTACGCCGCGCTCGAAGCGACGCTCGAATCTTTTCGGCGCGAAACCGCTTTGCAGGAAATTCCCGTTCTGAAAATGCTTTCGATGAGCGAATTGGAAATTAGAGTAAGAATGGAAACTTTTACCGAAAATTTAAGAGAAAAATTTAACGGCGGCGACGCTCTGCAAATTGAAATTATCGAAGGAAATTCGGTGGTCGGCGGCGGCTCCGCTCCGATGGTTCAGCCGAAAACAACGCTGCTCGCCCTAGCGCACAAACATTTGTCAGCCGATAAATTAGAAGAGAATTTGCGATTTTCCAATCCGCCGGTTATTACGCGGATTTTGGAAGACAAAGTTTTGATTGATTTGCGAACTGTTTCGCAAACCGAGGAAATTGAACTTTTACAAGTTTTGGAGAACCTTTAGCCGCAAGGTAAGACGAATTATTTATGTTTTTAAGCAAGCAAAAGTTGACAGGTATTTTGATTTCGTTCAGAGTCCAAACGCGGAACGCACTTTGTCTTTCCGCCGCGCTTCGCTCGAAGGAAACACACGCTGAAGCGTGGACTCTGAACTTCAGGCAAATTCTAGTATTATTCGCGGCTCAAAGCTATCCGTTTTTCTGTGCGAAATCCCGCATAAATTCAACGAGAGCGGCAACGCCTTCTTTTGGAAAAGCATTGTAAATCGAAGCCCGAATGCCGCCGACCGAACGATGTCCTTTTAAGCCGTCCAAATCATTTTCGGTCGCCTCGGACGCAAATTGTTTTTCGAGTTCTTCGGTCGGAAGCCGGAACGTGACGTTCATCAAAGAACGCGCCGATTGGTCGGCGTGTCCGCGATAAAAGCCGTCGCTTGAGTCAAGCGCGTCATACAAAATACGCGCTTTTTCCTCGTTTTTCTTTTCCATCGCGCCGAGTCCGCCGTGTGTTTTGAGATGTTCGCAAACCAAATTGATAATATAAATTCCCCAAGTATTCGGCGTGTTGAGCATCGAATCGTTTTTGGCGATTGCGCGGTAATCGAGCATCGAGTGTTGGTTTTCGGGAACTTGGGCAATTAAATCATCGCGGATAATCACCAGCGTTACACCCGCCGGTCCGATGTTCTTTTGCGCTCCGGCGTAAATTAGCGCGTGTTTTTCAATGTCAATCGGTTTTGAGAAAATGTTGGATGAAGCATCGCAAACGACCGGAATTCCTTTGCCGTCCAAATCGTATTTGAACTCCACGCCTTCGATGGTTTCGTTGGAAGTGTAATGAACGTATTCGGCATCGGCGGAAAATGCGAGTGCGTCCGGTGTCGGCACGGATTTGAAACCCGAATCGGCGGTTGAAAAAATAGTGTTGACTTTGCCGCAGCGCTGCGCTTCCTTGACCGCTTTGACACCCCAAGTGCCGGTAACGATATAATCCGCCGCTTCGTCTTTGCCGAGAAAGTTCAGCGGAACCACCGAAAACTGCAAACTCGCGCCGCCCTGCAAAAACAGAATCCGGTAATTGTCCGGCACATTTAGAAGCTCTTTGATGCCGTTTTTCGCGCTTTCGAGAATTGCCTCGAAATGCCTGGAGCGATGGCTGATTTCCATCACGCTCATCCCGATTCCGTCGAGCGAAAGCATCTCGCTCTGCGCCTTTTCCAAAACCGCAAGCGGCAAAACCGCCGGTCCCGCACTGAAATTGTAAATTCTTTCGGTCATCACAAAAAACTCCTGATATTTTTGCTGAATAATAAAAATTTAAGATAGCACAGCCCGAATTTTTAATAAATTCGGGCGAAAGAACTTTTACTGCTTCAAGGTTTTGAGTCAGTTGAGTTAAAATGATTGTTACTTAACAACTCTTTTTTTTTCAAAGGCATCTTAAAGAGGCGTTTTTCGATGGATTTTAACAAGCAAAATTTTGGAGGATTTTCAGATGTTTCGTAAAAGCTATTTTACATTACTTTTAGCAGTCGCATTATTTTCAGTCGGCGGAATTTCGGCTTTCGCCCAAGCCGGAATGGCTCGCGGTATAGTCGAACTCAAAAAAGCCGAAGGCGCGGGCGTTCCGCTCGCCGATGTCGTGATTGACATTTACCGCACCGATATTTTAGGCAAATTGCCGTCGGCTAAAACCAACAAAAAAGGTGAATTTACGATACTCGGTTTTCTGCCCGGTGCGAGATATGCCTTAGCGGTCAGTGCGCCAAACATCAGAGCCGATGTTTTCCCGGACATCAAAGCGGGCGATGAAAAATTGACCATCACCGTTATCGAAGGCGACGGCAAAGCGTTCACCGAACAGCAGGTCAGACAATTGCTGACGACGACTCCGAAAGATACGCCGCCCGCTAAAATGACCGAAGCGCAGAAAAAGGAATTGGCGGAACTCGAAAAAAAGAACGCGGCGATTTTGGAAAATAATAAAAAAGTCGAGAACGCCAACGCCGTTGTCAACAGATCATTATCGGAAGGCACGAAGGCTTTCGGCGAAAAAAATTACGACTTAGCCATCTCTAAATTCGATGAAGGAATCAACGCCGACCCGGACTTTGAAGGTTCGGCTCCGGTTTTACTCAACAATAAGTCGGCGGCATTGCTGAACCGGGCGATTCTCAAATATAATACGGCAATCAAAGGCGATCCGAGCGGCAAGGCGGCGGCTCTCGAATCGGTGAAAAAAGACTTGAGCGAATCGGTGGCGGCATCCAATAAATCTTTACAGATATTGAAAGCTGCCACTAACACCGATGCCAAAGTCCAAAAAGCCTACGGTGTCGAAAAAATCAGGTCGTATCAGAACGCGATTGACGGCTATACCAAAATGTTTTCGATGAATATTGATTCCACTAAAGGCAAAGAAGCATTGACGATTCTTGAAGAATATACGGCACTCGAAACGGATGCCGCCAAAAAAAGTCAGTGGCAGTTGATTCTCGCCGACGGTTTTCGTCAGGCGGGCAATTCGGCGGACGCGGTAATCGCTTATCGCAAAGTGATTGAAGTTACGCCGGACAACCCGGACGCGCTCGCCGGTCTGGGTTTGTCGCTGTTTAGCGTCGGAGCCGGAACCGTTCCCGAAAACACGGCGCAGATGCAGGAAGGCTTAAACTATATGCAGCGTTTCGCTGATATCGCTCCTGAAACGCATCCGTTAAAAGCGAGCGTTAAGGAAGTCGTTGAATATCTCAAAACCAAACAGTTAGCACCGCAAAAAACGACTAAACCCACCAAGAAAAAAACTTAATCTCTTTACATTCAACGTATTCAAATTAAAAAAAGGTCGCGCTTTTTAAAAAGCGCGACCTTTTTCTGTTGACGGCGATCACAGATTAAGCAATCGGCGTGTCTGAATCTTTTCCAGCAAAAAGAATTTCTTGACACATCTAAATTAAACATTTATTATCTTAATCAACGATGTTTATCATCGTTTTGTTTTCTGTCGGGGAGTAGTGCAACTACTCAAAATTCTTCTCAAAAAATCCTCCTTTTCTGAACACACAAAGGGAAAACTTAAAAGAATGTCAGCAAAACTTGGGGAAATCCTTGTCCGTGAAAATCTAATCTCGTCACAGCAACTGCGCGAGACATTGGAATATCAACGCGCCAACGGCGGACGTTTGGGGTCGAATTTGGTCAATCTCGGAATGGTTTCCGATGACGTGATAACTGCGGTTTTGTCGCGTCAATACGGCGTTCCCTCAATCAACTTAGAGCTTTTTCAAATCGAACAGGAAACCATCAAATTAATTTCTCAGGAAGTCGCGCTCAAATATTCGGTTCTGCCGATTTCCAAAGTCGGAGCCACGCTGACGCTGGCGATGGCTGACCCGACCAATGTTTTTGCGATGGACGACATCAAGTTTATGACCGGCTTGAATGTCGAACCGGTCATCGCTTCGGAGACCTCGCTGCTCGTCGCCATCGGAAAATATTACAGTTTGTCTAATCAAATAGAGATTTTCGATGCCGCCGCCATCAGCGGACTCGAAAGATTTACTCCGAGCATCGGCGGCAATGGCAACGGGAACGGTAAAAACCTCAACGGCAAAAACGGTAACGGCAAAAACGCCAGCGGTGTCGCCGATAGCGGAGCGTCAGACGATCAAAGATTAATTGAATCAGACTTAAATGTTTCGCTCGACCGTTTTGAATTTGCCGCGACCGACGGCGAAGAATTTGAATTACTTGAAGACAACGACGAAATTGATCTTGCCCAGCTTGCCATTGCGAGCGAAGACGCGCCGGTCGTGCGGCTCGTTAATGTGCTGCTGGTTGACGCGCTGCGGCGCGGCGCATCCGACATTCACGTCGAGCCTTACGAAAAAGATTTTCGCATCCGCTTTCGTATTGACGGCGTTTTGTATGACGTGATGCACCCGCCGATGAAGATGCGCGACGCGCTGATTTCGCGGCTGAAAATTATGTCGAAGCTCGACATTTCGGAAAAACGTCTGCCGCAGGACGGACGCATCAAAGTCAAGGTAAAAATTGACAACCGTTCGCGCGAGTTGGATTTTCGAGTTTCGTCTCTGCCGACGCTGTTCGGTGAAAAAGTCGTGCTTCGTCTGCTCGATAAAGACAAACTGATGCTCGATATGACCAAACTTGGTTTCGAGCAAGAAAGTTTGGAGATTTTCCAGCGCAACATCAACAAACCTTACGGAATGGTTTTAGTAACGGGTCCGACGGGTTCGGGAAAAACGAACACGCTTTACTCGGCACTGCAAGCGTTAAATACTTCGGAAACCAACATTATGACGGCGGAAGACCCGGTTGAATTTAACTTGCCGGGAATCAATCAGGTGCAGATGAAAGAGCAAATCGGTTTGAATTTCGCCGCCGCGCTGCGTTCTTTTCTGCGGCAGGATCCGAATATCGTTCTCGTCGGCGAAATCCGCGATTTTGAAACGGCGGAAATCGCCATCAAAGCCGCGCTCACCGGACATCTGGTTTTATCAACGCTGCACACGAACGACGCGCCTTCGACGATTTCCCGAATGGTCAATATGGGAATCGAGCCGTTTTTAGTCGCCACCAGCGTCAACATTATTCAGGCGCAAAGGCTCATCAGGAAAATTTGTAAAGACTGCAAGGAAGAAGTTCACGTTCCGGTCGAAGGATTTCTCGAAATAGGATTTTCGGCGGAAGACGCGGCGGCGATGAAAGCGTATAAAGGCAAAGGCTGCACGGTCTGCAACAACACGGGTTACAAAGGCAGAATCGGGCTTTACGAGGTAATGGAAATCACCGATGAGTTGCGCGAACTTATTATCATCGGCGCAAGTGCCATCGAACTTAGAAGAAAAGCAATCGAACTCGGAATGATAACTTTGCGCGGTTCGGGGCTGCGTAAATTAAGCGAAGGAATTACGACGATTGAAGAAGTCGTCAAAGAAACGGTTTTGTAGGAATAAAGGAGGAAGGAAGTATGATTTTTAGGGCAATCGCATTATCTTTAGCAATAATGGTCGGACTCGGAACGATTTTGCCGCTGGTCACGGTGCAGGCGGAAGCCGGTCAGCGGATGAAGAAACGAGCCAAAAAGAAAGGGAAAAAATACAAAAAATATTCAAAACAATGGTGGCGCGCTTACCGGCAAAAAACCAACCGGCAAAAAAATCTGAACGCCCGCAAGCGCAGTTTGCGGCTGCGCCAGATTCGGCTTGCCAACGCGCAGAAGATGACTGAAAACAGCGGCGTTAATCAGAATTCGCCGGTTAAATCGGGCAGTAAGATAGTGCTTGTTTCCGACAACTCGCCGGTGATGCTGCCGTCGGGCGAAGCCGCGCCGAAAGGCTGGAAACGCGGCACGTCTTCTAACAGCGAACTGCAATTTCGGGTTGACGACGACAACGGTTTAAATATCGGTTCGGCGGCGATTTCCGTGGTCGGTCCGGCGGTCGGCGCGGATAACAACGCGGCGGTCAATAAAACCGTCGGCGGTGTGGCGACTTCCGCTTTGCGCCGGACAATCATTGACCGGATGATTCGGGAAGAAGGCTGGGTCGTCAACGATTATCAAAAAGATGTCGGCGGCAAACGAGTCTACGTCGTCGTCGCGCAATCGCCGGGCGCGGGCGGCGCGGTGCAGTCGCGGATGTTTTATTTTACGGAAGTTGACGGACGCATTTACAGCGTGGCGACCAACGCCGCTAAAGATAACAGCCAGCGCATCGAACAGGAAACCGAAAAAGCGATCAATTCGCTCCAGCGCAAACCAAGCGGCGTTCAACAAGCCGAACTTAAATAGTCTAGGAAGTCCGGGAAGTCCGGGAAGTCCGGGAAGTCCGGGAAGTCCGGGAAGTCTAGGAAGGATTCTGACCTCCTAAACTTCTCAGGCTTCCAAAACCTCCTAGACTTCCTAGACTTCCTAGACTTCCTAAACTTTCCAGACTTCCTAAACTTTCCAGACTAAAAGTATGAATCTTGACCAACAAGCGACGACCGATCAGATTACGCTGCCCGACCTGCTTCGGCGGATGACGGATTTAGGCGGCTCGGATTTACATATCACGACTAATTCAGCACCGCAGGTGCGCGTTCACGGGCATCTCGCGCCGCTCGACGGATTCGGCGCGTTTTCGCCGTCCGATACCAAACGACTGGCTTACTCGGTTTTGACCGACGCGCAGAAGCATCGTTTCGAGGAAAATCTCGAACTCGATTTTTCGTTCGGATTAAAAGGAATGTCGCGTTTTCGGGCGAATCTTTTTAACCAGAAAGGCGCGGTCGGCTGTGTTTTCCGCGCGATTCCTTACGAAATAAAAACTTTTAAAGACCTCGGTTTGCCGCCCGTCGTCTCCGATATGTGCAAAAAGCCGCGCGGCTTGATTCTCGTCACCGGTCCGACGGGCAGCGGCAAATCAACCACGCTCGCCTCGATGATTGACAAGATCAATACCGAACGGCACGAACATATTTTAACCATCGAAGACCCGATAGAATTTCTCCACAATCATAAAAGCTGCGTCGTCAACCAGCGCGAAGTCAACTCCGACACGCACGGTTTCGCCGATGCCTTAAGAACCGCGCTGCGGCAAGACCCGGACGTAGTGCTGGTCGGCGAACTGCGCGATTTGGAAACTATCGAGATGGCGTTGCGCGTTGCCGAAACAGGACATTTAACTTTTGCCACGCTTCACACGAATTCCGCCGCTTCGACCATTAACCGTATTATTGATGTGTTTCCCGCCGGACAGCAATCGCAAATTCGCACGCAGCTTTCGATGGTTCTCGAAGGCGTGATGTGTCAGGCTCTGCTGCCGAAAGCGGGCGGCGGCGGGCGCGTGATGGCTCTGGAAATTTTGGTTCCGAATGCCGCCATCCGCAATTTAATCCGCGAAGATAAAATTCACCAAATTTATTCATCAATGCAGACCGGACAAGACAAATTCGGGATGCAGACATTTAACCAGGCACTCGCCACTCTTTACCAAAAACGTCAGATTTCGCTTGATGTGGCAATGCAGCGTTCGTCAAACGCCGATGAATTAAAAGATTTAATCGAACGCGGTTCGGGACTAAATCAAGCCTACGCCGGACAGGGCAAGCCGCCGATGCCCGCTAATTCGCCGGGCAGCCCATACGCTCAGGGACGACCAATGGGTCAGCGTCCGCCCGTCCGCTAAATCAAAACCAATCCCAAATTCCAGAATTCAGATTCAAAAATAATCGCTTTAAAATTCCGAATCCGAAACACTTAAAATCAATAGGAGCTAGAGAGAAATGCCAACATTTGCCTTTAAAGGTCGCAACCGACTAAATGAAATGGTTTCGGGCGAGAAAATCGCCGCCAGCCAGGATGAACTGCGCGCGTTGCTGCGCCGCGAACAAATCGTGATGACGCAAGCCTCTGAAAAAGGACGCGAGATCAGCCTGCCGAAACTGGGACGCGGCAAAAAAGTCAAAGCCAAGGAATTAGCCATTTTTACGCGCCAATTTTCCGTGATGATTGATGCCGGTCTGCCGCTCGTTTCGTGTCTCGATATTCTTGCCGGACAGCAGGAAAATAATTTTTTCAAAGAAGTTCTGCACCAGGTTCGGCAAAATGTCGAAGAAGGTTCGACGCTTTCGTCCGCGCTCGAAAAGCATCCGAAAGTTTTCGATTCACTGTTCACGCATATGGTCGAAGCGGGCGAAACCGGCGGTGTGCTTGACCTGATTTTGCAGCGTCTCTCGACCTTGATCGAGAAAGTCGTCAAATTAAAACGCAGCATCGTCTCGGCTTCGATTTACCCGGCGGCGGTCATTTTCGTGGCAATCGGAGCGGTGGCGACGATTATGGTGGTCGTGATTCCGCAATTCGAGCAAATCTTTTTAGGACTGCTCGGACCGGGCGAACTGCTGCCTTTGCCGACGCGCATCGTGATGGCGATCAGCGGTTTTCTCGCCGGTTGGGGCGGATTAGCGATGCTGCTGCTGCTCATCGGAAGTGCCGTCGGTCTGAAATTTTACTACAAAACGCCGAAGGGCAGATGGGTGATTGATTCGATTCTGCTGAAGATGCCGATCTTCGGAGGCATTCTCCGCAAAATCGCCGTCGCCCGCTTTTCGCGCATTTTATCAACGCTGCTTTCATCGGGCGTGCCGATTTTGCAGTCGCTGGAAATCACGGCGAAAACCGCCGGAAACATCATTATCGAAGATGCGATTCTCAAAGTTCGCGCCGGAGTCGAACGCGGCGAAAGTTTCGTCGAACCGCTCAAAGCAACCAATGTCTTTCCGCATATGGTCAGTCAAATGGTCGGTGTCGGTGAACAAACCGGCGCACTCGACGCGATGCTCGGCAAGATCGCCGATTTCTACGAAGACGAAGTTGACGCGGCGATCGCCGACCTGCTGGCATTGATTGAACCGGCACTAATCGGATTTTTGGGCATTACCATCGGCTCAATCGTCATCTCGATGTATCTGCCGCTTTTCACTCTAATTGGAAAACTTGCCGGCGGACCTAAATAACTTTACGGGTATTTAATTTGTTCGCACTTAGAGCAGATGACGAATTCTCTCGACTGCGTTTTCTCCGCTTTTCCCCTCGAAAAAGCCATAAGAAGCGAAACGTCTTTGCCGGTTTTGTCTTTGAAATTGTCTAATCTGTTCGGGTTGTGAAGTTTCACGTCCGTTAATTTTGCAATTTCCGCGTAAGAAGATTTCACCTTATCAATAATGTTGTGAAGATTCGTGTTCAACTCATTCAAATTCTAATGCAACGCCGAGCTGTGATATTGTTCAATTTCTTTAGTTTTTGAAAGCACATATTCGTTATCAAACTGCTGGTTTGTTATTTTCTGCCCTTTCTTTCCAGCTTTGTCGTAAAAGCCGAAAATCACAAAAACGTCCAGCAACGACATCAAAGAAACAGTGTCCCATTGAATAAAATCCCTGTCGCCTTCCGCGCCTTCATCTTTGACGATTGGTATTACTGTAATCTTTTTTGAGACGTGCAGAGTATTAAAAACACGCTCAAACGGATACGAGCGCGTCCTTTTGGGCGAAACCCATTTTGAAATTGCAAAAGTATGATTATTGTCGGCAAGCAAACAAGCAGACGGAGCATCATTGATGT
>JAJAZE010000615.1 GCA_026785925.1 Pyrinomonadaceae bacterium | reverse complement strand
GCCGTGTCAATAAATTTAACCTGCCCGTCATTAACTCCGACCACGCCGAGCGTGACCAAAGGATTCGGCGCACCGGCTTTCGGATAAAACTCGTTCTCGATTGTCTGATTAACTCCCTGATGATTGACGATGACAAACGGTTTAACCGGTGTTTCGTCGGTTCGCAAAAACGCCATCGCCGTCGAATCCGGCGACCACCAATAAGCGCGTTTGTTGCCGCGCCCGTAGAGTTCTTCTTCATAAACCCAATCGAGCGTCCCGTTTAAAAACTTTTCCGCGCCGTCTTTGGTCAACTGCATTTCCCTGCCGCTTGCCACGTCCACGACGAAAAGATTATTGCCGCGCACAAAACTGACCTTGTTGCCGTCGGGCGAAAAAGCCGCTTCGGTTTCTTCCGCCGCGTCATTCGTCAGACGCTTTGCCGCGCCGCTCGCAAAATCGTAGAAATATAAATCGTTGGCGGAATTTAAAACGGTTGCCGTCTGCGTTTCGTTAAAATCAAAACCGCTCTGTCCGGCTAATTTTTTCGCGTCGTCCGCTTTTAACCCGGCGGCAGTCAGCGATGTTTCGAGCTTGCTTGCGTCATAGAAAAGCGTTGAGCTGCCGGTTTTATAATCAACGCGATAAAGTCCGAGTGCGCCGCCTTCGCCCGGCTGCATTTGAAAATAAGAAGTTCCGTCAACCAGCCATCGCACCGAGGCAGTCGGTTTGCCGCTCAAGGCGACGCGCTTTTGCGAGTCGAAAATATCGTCAATCGTCAGTAACTTTTCCTGCGCGTAAGCAATCGAAGATAAAACGAAAAAAGCCGTCAGTAACCATTTAATTTTTTTCATAATTTTTTAATTTTCAGATTTTGGGAAAGTTTTTGTTTAGACGTAGAATAAGTCAAAAGGTTTCGCTTCTCAAAATGGAAAAGTCCGGCATCCGGCAATTGTTTTCGCCGAACCGTCGGAACATTTTAATTCGCGCCCCGTTTTTCTGCCGGACGGCAATTTTTTTTCGTTCAAAACCAAGCCGCTCGTGCGGCGAGAGCGTTAAGTTATCAAATTATGGAACTGAAAATTGGAGACCGATTCTCCACCACCAAACAAATTACCGATGCGGTTGTTCGCGCTTTTGCCGATTTGTCGGGCGATTACAACCCGATTCATTTAGACGAAGAATTTGCGGCGACCACGCAATTTAAAAAACGCATCGCGCACGGAATGATTTCCGGCGCGTTGATTTCCGCCGTTCTCGGCTACGAATTTAAGGAAAGAAAAGTCGTCTATTTATCGCAGACGATGAGGTTTGTCGCGCCGGTCTACATTGACGATACGGTAACGGCAACGGCAACCGTTGTAAATATCCGCGAAGACAAACCGATTGTCACGATTGAAACCGTCTGCACCAACCAAAACGGCGAAACCGTCGTCACCGGCGAAGGCAAAATTATGGTTTTGCCTTAATAATCCGAATGGAAAATCAAGCCAAAAAAAACTCTCGCTTATTCTTATTACGCGCTCGCGCTGTTGATGTTTGTCTACATTCTAAACTTTCTCGACCGCACGATTATTTATATTCTCTTTCTGCTAGTTAAAATTATGAAATGCGGTCAAATCTCCAAATGCAGAGGTGCGCCGCTCCAGGATTTCTGACTGACCGGCTTACGTCGTTCGTCGCGCACGATTACGCCGAGACTTCGCGCTTTCGCCACAAACGCCGCCACTTCCGCGTCGGTCTTGTCTCGCGTTCTAACATCAATCGCCAATCCGCGATAATGTTTCGAGCCGTCGCGCTTTACGAAGATGCGAACACTTCCGAAAACTATTCGGAATTGTCGGCGGCAAAAGGCAAATACGTCGGTTAGTTTTCGTTTCGTTTTTCTTCAAATGGAAAGCCGCAGAGTGTAAATTCTGCGGCTTTTTCGCGCTCCGTTGTGCCGGGATACACGATAATGAAACCCTTTCTTTGCGGCATAAATTTAAGGCTATTTTACCACATCATCAATCTTGCAGATATGATTAAATCTTTGAAAATAAACGCACAGCGAACAATTCAATGGGCGTGAAGGCGATACAGCGACTTTGTTATCAACGGGTCTTTTCAACTCGGAGTTGCGTGTAATCGGTTTCGACCCACGTCAATTCAACCGTTGCGCCGATTTATCTTTCTATCTACAAAATTGACGCGAAAGCCGATGTTTATTGACTTTGTTTGATAAGGCGGCGGATAAATAATTCGGTCTTACCATCCGGCAATTCGGCAGAATACAAATTTCGACGCTGCCGGTCAAATCGCAGCGGTTGAAAACCAAATCACAAATTTTTAACTTTTGACTTACTCTTGAACATCACATCAGTTTGAAAACTATAACGATGCGTCCGCATCAGGAAGGCGGATTTAATTATAGAAGTGCCGACCGATGTTTAATCGTGTCGGTTAAACTAATTCAACGGATGTCGGTTGAATTTATTTAACCGATGTCGGTTAAATTTATTTAACCGATGTCGGTTAAATTTATTTAACGGACAACTAATCTCCATCAACAAGCGGCACAAATCAAATTTCAGCTTGCGGAAAGCCGAAACTTAATGTATGAATTAACAAATTAAAACGGAAATATTTTCCGTATAATTCAAAGTTAGCTTTCTCTTGGTAATCCCGACGGGCAAAGCCAACTAAAACCCGAAAAGGAATTTTAACAATTATGACCAAAAAGAAAATCGTAGGCGCAAAAGCCGATTCAAAGGGCAACATCACAGATGTTAAACTGAAAGGCAATCAAACTTTTACACCGATTGAAAAGGCTATCCGAATGACAAAACAGGGTAAAGTAGATGCCGTCGCCGTCAATCCGAAAAACGCAAAAGAACATTTACGCACCCGACCGGACGGCAAAACAAATAACAACCTTGACGATATGGCTGGCGACAAGTAACTACTCCCAATCGCCGACCGTGATTTCCTTTAAAGGCTTTCCGTCTTTTAAGTCGTCAGGATTCTTGTAAAGCGTCAGGAAAGCCGTGTTCGTCGAAGCGTCGAAGCGTGTCATTTGATAGACGAACATTTTGTCTTCGATGGCAATATACTTTGTTTCGACAGTTGCTTGTTTTTGGGTTACAGTATTGTTCATAAAATGTTTCCTAAAGATGAAGGCGAAAGCTAACAAATCATTGCACCGTAGTCGCGCCAGCTACGTTGTATGAAAGTTGTCTGTCAAAAGTTACGTCGCTTCCGGCGGGCGCGACACGGTGAACTCAATCGTTCGGCGGCGAATATGCCGATTTATACGAGCGTCAGCTTTTGGAAGAAGAATTGGAGGCAACTGATTAAAGATTATGACGAGCAATCAATGGAGTCTATCATTTTTCTTGGCTGATTTTGACT
>JAJAZE010000614.1 GCA_026785925.1 Pyrinomonadaceae bacterium | reverse complement strand
GGTTTGAAGCGTGTCTGCCGATTGAGGAATTAGCCCGGCGCGGCGTGGACACTCTGCGCTTCGGTTGTATGAAGCCGAAAGGTTTGCCGCTGCCTTCGACCGGACGCGAACCTTACGCGGCGGTTCAGTTGCGCCAGGAGGATTTGATGGCGGATGCCTATTCGCTCGTCGGCTTTCAAAATCATCTGCGGTACGGCGAACAGGAGCGAGTTTTGAAGTTGATTCCCGGATTGGCAAACGCCGAGTTTTTGCAGTTCGGACAAATTCACCGCAACACTTTTATCAATTCGCCGCAGATTTTATGTGAAACTTTGCAGACGCGCCGCCAGCCGAAATTATTTTTCGCCGGACAAATTACGGGCGTTGAAGGCTATGTCGAATCGGTCGGCACGGGCTGGCTCGCCGGATTGAATGCGGTGCGGCTTTCGAGAAGCGAAAAGCTGCTGACTGCGCCGCCGTCGAGTGCCGTCGGCGCGTTGTGCCGCTATGTTTCTAACGTCGAGACGAAAAATTTTCAGCCGGTCAACATCACTTTCGGTCTGCTAGCCGAAATGCCGCTCGAATTTCGGAAAAAATATCGCAACAAACGCGAACGGCACAACATTCAAGTCGAACTCGCGCTTCTGGATTGGGATCAGTGGATGAGCAAAATCAATTTATATTCGGTCGCCAACGTATGAAAATTTTCGCTGTTTTACTGCAAATTCAAGAACTATTTAATGGGGAATTCAACTGGCGCGGTTTGCTGCTGCTGCTGTTATTTGTGCTGATGGGTTTGATCGCCGTCGGTTTGACCGTTTTCGCCAGTTATAAAGTATTTCAACCGAAGTCCAAAAATAAAAAAGATGTTTGAATCGAGCGAGGTGGCGATAATTATCGCTGTTTTCGTCGTCGCCGTTCTTTATTCGTCGGTCGGACACGGCGGCGCGTCGGGTTATCTCGGCGTGATGGCTTTTCTCGCCGTCTCGCCGAACGTCACGCGCCCGACGGCTTTGGTGCTGAATTTGTTTGTCGCCTCCATCGCTTTCATCCAATTTTACCGCGCTAAACATTTCGATTGGAGAGTCTTCACACCGTTTGCCGCCGCTTCGATTCCGCTGGCATTTATCGGCGGAATGATTCAACTTCCGACGACGATTTATAAAATAATTCTCGGCACGGTTTTGATTTTGGCGGCGATTCGGCTGGCGATAAATCTCAAATCGGAAAGCGAACCGCGTGCGCCGAAAATTTGGATTTGTTTGATTATCGGCGCGATTTTGGGTTTCGTTTCCGGTTTGGTCGGTGTCGGCGGCGGCATTTTTCTCACGCCGCTGCTGCTTTTATTTAACTGGACGGAAACGAAAAAAGCGGCGGGAATTTCGGCTTTGTTTATCCTGGTTAATTCTGTTTCGGGACTTTTGGGCAATTACGCGCAGGTTTTACTGCTGCCGCCGAACGTCTGGATTTGGATTGCGGCGGCGATTGTCGGCGGCATTATCGGTTCGACTTTGGGAAGTTTTCGCTTTAATTCGCTGACTCTGCGGCGCGTTCTGGCATTCGGTTTGATAATCGCCGGCGCGAAATTGATTTTCACATAAACAAAAAAGCCCGAATCTAAATTCGAGCTTTTTTGTTTTCTGAAGTTTCCAAAACTAAGTTAGAAAGGAAGCGGAAACGGAATGCTGTTGCGCCAGTCGCCGCTGCGACGATTGTTGCGATTGTTGCGATTAGTATTGTAAGCGTAAGCATCTGCCAAAACGTCTAAATCCTGACGAATTCTATTCCAATCGTTTTGAATATTACCGTTCAAACGGGCGCGTGAAATCGCGCGGTCAAGCTGATTTCCCAACTGCAAAACGCGCTGCGCTTCGCTGTAAGCGTTGTTATTGCCGCGATTGTCATATCTATCATCAAGATTTTCCGCTGCGTTCGCAAAATCTTCAGCTATTTGATTGATACGGTCTTCACGGTTGCGGTCGTCATAGCGGCTATTGTCGAGTTCGCGGTCGAGTCGCCGCTCAAATTGCTGACTGCGATTTTTCAAGTTCTTGATCGTCGCTTGCAGATTGCGGTTGTTGCGGTTATTACGGTTGTTTCGATAGTCGTCATTGCGGTTATTGCGATTATCGCGGTTGTTTCGATAATCGTCGTTTTGGTAATAACCATCATCATCATCGCGGTCGCGGTCGTCGCGCCGCTGCGCCGAAGCGAGTGAAGGCAAGCCTAAAATAAATACTGAAAAAGCAAAAATGCCGATTAAATTTCTAAAGCGATTCATAATTTTTCTCCTCAACTCAAAAATAATTCTTTTTGCAACGCTTTTTTCGCTTTCGGCGGATCGTCGGGCGTTGCCGTCTCTTAATTAGCAAAGTCCGTGCCGTTTGATTGATGCTTCGTCGCAAAATGAAAAGCCTCGTAAATACAAGGCTTTCGTTGATTTGAAGATTTGCGATAATCGTTCGATTAACGATGTCGTTTATCGCGTGTTCCAAATGGTTAAGCGGAAACGAATTTATGAATAATGATTTCCAAGGCGGCGACAATTATCTTCAAAGAACTTTTCTTTGAAAAACCACCTTTCAAAACAATTATCAACTCAACTTTTAAACCGTCACGGCTTCGCGGTATTCGCCCCACACGCGCCGCAAACGGTGTGAAATCTCACCAACGGTCACATAACTTTCAACGCAGTCTAAAATTTTCGGCAAAAGATTTTCCGTGCCTTTTGCGGCTTCTTCCAGGTTTGCCAGGGCGTTTTCAGCTTTTGATTGATTGCGTTTTTCACGAACGGCGCGGACTCTTTCGATTTGACGGCGTTCGATTTTTTCGTCAACTCTGAGAGTCGGAATAGTTTTGTCTTCCTGAATTTGAAATTTATTGACTCCGACGACGATTGCGTCGTTTTTTTCGACGGCTTTTTGATATTGAAATGCCGCCTCCTGAATTTCGCGCTGCGGAAAACCGTTTTCAATCGCTTTCAGCATTCCGCCCATCGCGTCAATTTTCTCGATATATTCAACTGCTTTTTCTTCGAGTCGGTTGGTTAATTCTTCAATCGCGTAGCTTCCGGCGAGCGCGTCAACAATATCGGCAACGCCCGATTCGTTGGCGATCACCTGCTGCGTCCGAAGCGCGATCCGCGCCGCCGTTTCGGTCGGCAGACTCAACGCTTCGTCCATTCCGTTGGTGTGCAAACTCTGCGTTCCGCCTAAAACCGCCGCGAGTGCCTGAATCGTCGTCCGCACGACGTTGACTTCCGGTTGCTGCGCCGTCAAAGTCGAACCGGCAGTTTGCGTATGAAAACGAAGCATTAAAGATTTCGGGTTTTTCGCACCGAATCGGTCGCGCATAATTCGCGCCCAAAGGCGACGCGCCGCCCGAAACTTGGCGACTTCTTCCAGCAGATTATTGTGCGAATTAAAGAAAAACGAAAGGCGTGGCGCAAAATCATCAACTTTCAAACCGACGGAAATCGCCGCGTCAACGTAAGCGATGCCGTCGGCTAAAGTGAACGCGAGTTCCTGCGCGGCGGTCGAACCGGCTTCGCGGATGTGATAGCCGGAAATGGAAATCGTGTTCCAATTCGGAACTTCCGCCGCGCAGAAAGCGAACGTATCGGTAATCAATCTAAGCGAAGGAACGGGCGGATAAATATAAGTTCCGCGAGCGATATATTCTTTCAAAATATCGTTTTGAATCGTGCCGTTCACTTTGTCGAACGAAACATTCTGCTTTCGCGCCACTGCCAAATACAAACACAAAAGCGTCGAAGCGGTCGCGTTGATCGTCATCGAACTCGAAACCGTGTCGAGCGGAATGCCGTCGAAAAGCGTCAGCATATCTTCGAGTGAATCAATCGCCACGCCGACTTTGCCGACTTCGCCCGCCGCCAGTTCATCGTCCGAATCAAGCC
>JAJAZE010000613.1 GCA_026785925.1 Pyrinomonadaceae bacterium | reverse complement strand
GTCGAGATTTTTTCAAATTTTTCCTGCTTGACGTTTGCCCGCCACGCTTGTTTGACCTGGTAAGTTTTCTTCTTTGGGGAGAACTCCGCCATCACGATTAAATCGAGCGATTTCTTACTGCCGCGCTCGCAGTTTGAACTGTATGAGAGCAGAAATTCCTGATTTTTTTTGAGTTTAGAGAATGTCAAAACGTCTTTGACTTCCCAACTCGGAACGCCTTCGGCATCGCGGGCGGTCAGTCTTTCGAGCCAGAGCATAAATTTACCGCTTTTTGAAAAACGCGAAACGCCGTAGTTTTCGTCCGACAGCAGACCGCCGCCCAAATCCTTCGCGCCGTTCGGCAAGGCTGCGCCGTAGACTACGCCTTTGTGCCGGAAGCCGATTAAACCTTTTTTCTGCGCCGGAACAGTGGTTGATAACGTGAAGGTTAAAAGCAGGAGGAATAAGTTTAGTTTCAATTTTAGTTTCATAACAGCCCAATCCCTGAATATTACGTCTGACAATTTCGGTAATCTGAGGCTTTATCGAAATCGAAGTTAAATTATGCTAGATTCATAAATGTATCGGCAAGTTTCCAACCGATAAACTTTTATTTTATGAACCAATTTACCGAACAAAATGTTTTAGAGGCGTTAAGCCGTATTATTGACCCCGATTTGAAAAAGGATATTGTGACGCTCGGCTTTGTCAAAGATTTGACGATTAGCGGCGGCGACGTGTCGTTTCGCATCGTGCTGACGACTCCGGCGTGTCCGGTCAAAGAGGCGTTTGAAGAAGAAGCGCGGCAGCTCGTCGGAGCCATCGAAGGCGTGGAAAATATCCGTGTCACGATGGACGCTGAAGTTCCGCAAGGGCGCGGCATCGCCAACAATATCGCGTTGCCGGGCGTGAAAAACATCATCGCGGTTTCATCCGGCAAAGGCGGTGTCGGCAAATCAACCGTCGCCGTCAATCTCGCAGTTTCTTTGACACTGGACGGCGCGAAAGTCGGTTTGATGGACGCGGACGTTTATGGTCCGAATGTGCCGATGATGCTCGGCATCGGACAGATTCAGCCGGAGGTTTCAGCCAAAGGGCAACTCGTGCCGCTCGAAGCGCACGGCGTAAAACTCATCTCGATGGCGGTTCTCGTGCCGCCCGACAAACCGATGATTTTGCGCGGTCCGATGCTGCACGGTGTCGTCCGGCAATTTTTGACCGACGTTGATTGGGGCGAACTCGACTATTTAATCGTGGATATGCCGCCGGGAACAGGCGACGTGCAGTTATCGCTGGCGCAGTTGGTTCCGGTGCAGGGCGCGGTTTTGGTGACGACTCCGCAGGCGGTTTCGCTGTCGGACGTGCGCCGCGCTTTAAAAATGTTCGAGCAGGTTTCGATTCCCGTTCTCGGCGTGATTGAAAATATGTCGTATTTCATTCCGCCCGATATGCCCGACAAACGCTACGATATTTTCGGAACCGGCGGCGGTCAGACGCTCGCCGAAGAATATAACATTCGGCTTTTGGGCGAAATCCCGCTCGGAATGGAAGTTCGCGCCGGCGGCGATTCCGGCATTCCGGTTGTCATCGCCAACCCCGAATCGCCGCAGGCAATCGCTTTCCGAACGGTCGCCGAAGAAGTCGCCCGACAGATTTCGATTGAAGCGATGAAACCCGAACTCGTGATTATGTCGCGGGCAAGATAGGTGAGAAGTGATAGGTGATAAATGAGTCAGAGTATTTTGAAAGAAAAGTCATATTCATTTGCGCTGAGAGCCGTTAGGATGTGCCGTTATTTGACCGACGAAAAAAAAGAGTTTGTTTTATCGAAACAGATTTTGCGTTCGGGGACTTCAATCGGCGCAAATATTGAAGAAGCATTTCAAGGTCAATCTAACGCGGACTTTATTCATAAACTTTCAATTTCACTCAAAGAATCATTTGAAACAAATTACTGGCTTCGCCTTTTGCGAGATGCTGAGTATTTAAGTGAAAAAGAATCCGAATCAATGTTAGCCGATTGCGAAGAACTGCAAAAACTCTTAACGGCTTCAGTAATAAAAGCTAAAAATAGGTGATAGGTGATAGGTGAGAAGTGATAAATCTTACTTTTCACTTTTCACCTATCACTTCTCACTTTTCACCTATCACTTTTCACTTCTCAAAAGTATTTCTTGAAAACGTGCCTCATCGCGGATGAAATCGTAATTTGGGAGATGTTTTATTTGCCAGAGCGTCGGTTCGTGTTCGTCGAATGCTTTTTCCAGCCACGTCAGAGTCTGTTCCCGATTTTTCATCGCGGCGTATAGAAAGGCGATATTGATTGCCGGAAAATAGCCTTGGTTTCGCATCTTCAAATTTTCTTCGAGCCAAATTTGATACGCGGTTTGTTCGCCTTTCGATTGTTTCACCGCTTCGAGACGAGCGGCTAATTCCGTCCCGCCTTCACGCTCCAACGCCCGCAGATACTCGGCGAAAGCCTTTTCCGGTTCTTCGTTCGCGTCGTAGCTCGAACCTAAAAACCAGCGCGGCAAAGATACTTCCGGGTTTTCAGCGACGACTTTTTCGAGTTGCTCGATTGCCTGTCCGTAACGCCTCGCGCAAAGATAGGTTAAACCGATGTCGGCTTGGACAATTGGCGACAGCGGATTTAGCTGGCGAGCTTTTTCCAATTTAGCCAGCGCGTCTTCAAATTTGCCGTTTGCCGTTAAAAAATAGCCGTAACGCAGATAAATATCAGCGTTGTTCGGATTCAATTCAATCGCTTTTTGCAGGGATTTTTCCGCCGCCAGCCAATCACGTTCGGAGAGAAATTGAATCAGAGCCAGCGCGGAGTAAGCGTCCGACAAATTCGGATTAAGCTGCAAAGCGCGGTTAATGGATTGTTTGGCGCGCGGCACGATTTCGTCCGGCGGGCGCAAGCCGAAGTTATACAAAATCAAAAGCGCGTCGGCAAGTCCGGCGTACGCGTCGGCAAACCCACGGTCGAGGGCGATTGCCTGTTCGTAAAATTCGACGGCTTTGGTCAATCCTTGTTCGGTGTTTTGATTTTGATAAAAACGCCCGCGCAAGTATTTTTCGTAGGCTTCGACGTTTTCGGTTTGGCGACGCGCAAGTTGTTTTTTCTCCGTATTGGACAATTCAAAAAACAGCGTTCTGGCGATCTTATTGGAAAGCGCGTCCTG
>JAJAZE010000612.1 GCA_026785925.1 Pyrinomonadaceae bacterium | reverse complement strand
TTCAATTATTTCGCGCGTCGGCAGCATTCCGGTTTTTAACGCCGCGAGGGTAAAGTCCTCAATAATCGGTGTAATCTGTCCGCGAATTGATTCCGCCGTTTGATGAACCGCGCCGAAAACGCCGGTCGTATTTTGAAAAGTCAGCGACGTGATCGCCGCCGTCGCAAAACATCCGAATGCCGTAAAGGTTTTAATGTCGGCGATAATTCCCGCGCCGCCCGACGGGTCGAGTCCGGCGATGGTCAGACAGACTTTCGGGATTTCGGATTTCGGATTTCGGGTTTCGGATTGGTCTTTTTTATCGGTGTTCATTTTTGAAACAGTTTTATGATCGGCGTGAAATTGCGAATAATTTCTTCAAATTCTCTTTGTCATTCAGAAATCTAATTGCGGCAAAACCGCTCGCGCCCGCTGTTAAAGTGTCTGCCAAATTCGCTGCATTAATACCGCCGAGCGCGATGATCGGGAAATTTTTTAATCGCGCACAAACCTCGCGCAGTTTCTCGATGCCCTGCGGCGCACCTTTGCCGGGCGAGAAAAAAATCGGGCTGAAGGTCACAAAATCCGCGCCTTGTTGTTGGGCGTATAGAGCTTGCTCGATGGAATGCGCGGACACGCCGACGATAAAATCTTTTGGAAATTTTTTTCGGATAACGTCGGCAGAAAGCGATTGTTTGGTTAAGTGAACGCCGTCGGCTTTTGCCGCCAGCGCAATGTCAGCGCGGTCATTGACGAGTAGTTTAGTGGCGGTATGGCGCGTCAATTCGGCGACTTCGGAGGCGAGTTCAAAAACCAATCGCGCCGAAATTTGCTTTTCACGAATTTGGATAAAAGAGATTTTCGATTGAACGGCTGTTTCGATGAGTTCGAGAGTTTTCCGTTTCTTTTCGATAAAGTTTTCAGCGGTCGTTTCGCCGTCGGTAATTAAATAAATTAAAGGCTGCTCGACTGATTCAAAATTTCGCACTTTTGCCTTTCTACTTTTTGCTTTTTACTTCGTCTTTGTCTTCGATCATCTGCACGTTTTTCTTAAAATGCGCCATTTCCCAAAATGCGATGAAAAGATTCAAAACGCCGAGTCCGGTGACTGCGCCGCGAAACCAGCCCGAAGCGACGGTCGTTTGCAGAACGGGCAAGCCGGTTTTTGAAACTACAAAAGCTAAAAGCCCGTTATCGCCCCAATCGCCGAGTTTGCCGATGCTCATCCACGGCAGAAGCGTCAGCGCAACGCCAGCCACGAGACACAAAATGATAAAAAAAATGACGGTCAGTTTTGCAATCATAAAAGGGCTTTTATTTAAGTTTTGTGACGTTAGTCTAACCTCATTTCATTTAGCTTTTAGCGCACAATCGGATTATATTAGTTTCGACAAGTTTTGTTAAGTTTCGATGACTGGAGACACTTTCGGTGCCATCAGAATTTATGGAATTTACAGTAAAATTTTCACCGGAATCAGTAGTTTAGTTTCTATTTCTTATCTTTACATTATCCACATCATTGGATAGGTGCTTTCAATCGAATCCTACTTGAACATCAAAGCAATATTTGCACATAGCTTTGATGATTTCTATCAAAAAGCTGTTTTATTTGAATTAAAACCACCCTTTCATCTAAATTGCAGTCAACTTCATCCCGTCGTGAATTGAATACTTATCTTTCTTGTCAAACAACTAATTGTTAGAATAATGTTCAGTCAATCTTTATCTGACCGAATAAGTTTATGAATAATCTCCCACGCCAAATGCTTCGTCAAATCCTCATTAAATACGGCAAAGATATTTGCAGCAATGCGCGGCGTTGCGAAAATTTGCTGAAAGATTTGTGCGGCTCTTATCGGCGGGAGATAAATGTTTTGGTCACTGCGATTGAAGAGCGTGTGCCGCTCGATTTGCTGGCGGCGAATCGCTCGATGCCGCTTGAACTGCTTTTAACCAAACTCGAAAAACGGCTCGAAGAACAAACGGCGATGACGGGCGAAGCCGCTCGCTGGTCGGTCGAATCGTGGTCACTGGCATTGAATTTGGCAACTGAGAGCGAAATTCAAGCGAGACGAAAACGTATTGAACCCGTCACGCCGGCAGCTTCAAAAGCAGAAACAGCTCAACCGGGCGATTCGGCAGTCGGCGGCAAAATGAATCGCCAAAACCCATTTCAGCCGCCGAAAACACCGACGACTGTTCCGCAGTCACGAGTTAGTCCGCCGCCGGTATTACGACAGCCGACACAGATGCCCAATCACGCGCCACCGGTTATTTTCCCGACAAACAATCAAACATTAAATCCACCGCCAGTTCACACACAAAGGATGCATCAACCCGTCATTGCCCGAAAAAGTTTCGGGTTTTTTCGCGGGTGTCTGTTCGTGATTTTCCTTCTTGCCGTTGCATCAACAGTGCTTATTCTCGGTGTGCCGTATGCGATTGAGGTGATGCGCGAAACACAGCGTGAAAGAAACAATCAACCGCCGCGTTTTCCCGAACGCTGATTATTTCCATTGACATCAAATCGGTCGGTCGCATAAAATTCATACACAAACCAAAATAAATTTGAAGAAATAAGCCGAAAACAAACATTATTGTTGTGGCAAAGCGTTTGCAACAGGTGAGAAATTGATTTTATTTAGAGATTCAAAAAATAGGAAAGGAGAAACTTTTTATGATTAAACGACCGGGCGGCGAACTCGCTTCGAGACCGCTGCATTTTATCTGGATTGCCGACAGTTCCGGCTCGATGGAACAGGACGGAAAAATTCAATCGCTCAACACGGCAATCAGGGAAGCCGTGCCGCATATGAAAAAAGTGGCGGAAGACAACCCGAACGCGCAGGTTTTGGTTCGCGCCGTCAAATTTTCCAACGGCGCGCAGTGGCATATTTCACAGCCGACTCCGGTTGCCGATTTCGGCTGGACGGATTTGGTCGCCGAAGGTGAAACCGATATGGGCAAAGGTCTCGAACTCGTCGCCGAACAACTGAAAATGCCGCCGATGAGCGACCGCGCTCTGCCGCCGGTTTTAGTTCTTGTTTCCGACGGACAGCCGACCGACGATTTCGATGCCGGACTGAAAGCTCTGATGGATCAGCCGTGGGGCAAAAAAGCGGTTCGCATTGCCATCTCAATCGGACGCGACGTTGACGACGAAGTTCTGCAAAAATTTATCGGAAATTCCGAACTCAAACCGCTTGCCGCGAACAGCCCGGAAGCGTTAGTTAGACATATCAAATGGGCTTCGACCGCCGTTTTGAAATCTGCCTCTTCACCTGCTGCCGGAGCGGAAGTTCCCGCCGGAATGGACACGGCAAACGTGCCGATTCCGACCGCCGCGCCCGCACCAGCCGGAGCCGCGACAACCGCCGGAACACCGAACACAGCCGCGCCGACAGGAACGCCCGCCGGAACGCAAGACCCGAATGACCAGAACACGATTGACGATGTTTGGTAAAAAGCGAACGGTAAATCAAATAAGACTTTCTCAAAAAGAGAAAATAGAACGCGGATGACGTGGATTTAGCGGATTGACACGGATATTTTTTATGAGAATCGGCGAAAATCAGCCAAATCCGCGTCGTCCGCGTTCTATTCTAATATGCCGGTCAGAAATTACAGATAAAATGGAAAGCTCAAATCAAATTGAATGGCGCGTCATCGGCGAAACCGTTCCCGGAGCCTCGCATATTCGCGCTGGAATTCCCAATCAGGATTCGATTTTGTGCGTCCGCGAATCAAGCCGCAGTTTGCCGATTATCGTGTCCGTCGCCGATGGTCACGGCAGCGCGAAATGTTTTCGCAGCGATTTCGGCTCGCAGTTCGCCGTCAAGAAAGCCGCGCAAATCGTCGGCGAATTTCTCGACGAACGGCGCGGTAAATTCGATCTGGCGGAAATCGAAAGCGTCGGCAAAGATTATCTGCCGAAGGAGTTTGTCAAAAAATGGAGAAAAACCGCCGAATATCATTTAAAAAATAATCCGTTCACCGAAGACGAATTCAAAAAACTCGAAGAAAAATCCGGCGCGAATTCAAGAAAATTAATCGAAGAAAATCCGCTGCTCGCCTACGGCACAACTTCTTTAACCGTGGCAATGGAAGATGATTTTATTCTCTATATGCAGCTCGGCGACGGCGATATTTTAAATGTTTTAGGCGCGGGCGAAGTAACGAAACCTTTGCCGGAAGATGCGCGGCTGCTCGCCAATGAAACGACTTCGCTGTGTTTACCGAAAGCGGAAGAGGATTTCCGTTTTCTCGTCCAAAAAATTTCTGCTGAAGCGAGTCCGCAAATGATTTTGCTTTCGACCGACGGTTATCTCAATTCTTTTTCCGACGAAGCCGGATTTTTCCAAGCCGCGACGGATATTTTGCAAATGCTCCGCACCGAAAACGGATTTAACGATGTCAATGACAATCTCAAAGCGTGGCTCGAAGAAGCGACGCAGATGGGCAGCGGGGACGATTGCGCCGTCGCCATTATTTACCGTCCTGACGCGGTGAAAAAATTTGAAAAATTCGAGCAATCCGAAAAGCTGAAAACCACGACGACCGAAACGCCGCCTTCAAAGGAAACTTCGCAGGCGATTGCCGCGCTGACCGATTCCGAAACGGTTGCGCCCGAAGATTTGGAAGACGTGACGGTGACGATAACGATTAAAAAAGATAAAAATAAAATTTCCAAATCGTCTTCCGTCGCGCTCGCCGAAACGGATTCAGCATCATCGAAGTTGAAAAATTCTCCTGAAAATAAAACGGAGGAAAAGGAAGAAACGCCAGCGTCTTAACTACAAAGTGAAATCTAATTTTGTGTTGTGATGGAATTATGGCAAGTTTTTAGGTGAAAGGCGCGAAATTATTTTTGACCAGATAAATTTCAAAAGTAATCCGATTACAAAACTAAAACCTATCGTGATGAAAATATTAGCAATTAAATTCAATAATGAAAAATACTCGAAGTCATCAGGGTGAGCCGTTACTCCACCGTTTCCATTAAAGGAAAAATTTCCCATAAACCGCGCCCAAAATATAATTGGAAATCCGGCTCTACGAGTGCAGTGGTGACATAGGCTTTCTAAAAAGATAAAAACATTCAAACAAAATAAGAAAGTAATGCAACTTGTGAATCCTATGATAAACGCTCTATTTCTAATTAAATTTCGCATATTGAGCTTGAACATTTAGTCGTAGCAAAATTAGGTTAGCAAAAATGAGAAAGTCTCGCTAGAAGTATTTTTTTAACAAAACACAATTAAGATATTACCAATGCCAAAAGGGAATGCTGACTTTTCCTTGTAAACCGTCCAATAAATTATATGAACGACGCGCCGCGTCAAAAACTCCGCGAGATTATCCGGCAGCACGGACAGATCATTATCGAAAACCCGCGCCGCCTGGAGAACTTGCTGCGCGATTACTGCGGCGAATTTCGGCGCGAAATTTCCGTTTTGACGATGGCACTCGAAGAACACGCGGTTGCCGATATGCTTGCCGCGCCCGCGTCCGCTCTGCCGCGCAAAGTTACGCTGGCGCGGCTGGCGCAGAGATTGTGCGACAATCTCGCTTTGTCCGAAGGTGCGGCGCGTTGGTCAATCGAATCGTGGGCGTGGGCATTCGGGCTGATAACAGACGCAGAACTCAAAGCGAACGAAACCGAAAGAGCCGTGAAACAAAGTGAATTTGAAACGGCAAAAAATGCTCTTTCTACGCAAAGTGTAGCGCAAACGACACGGGCAAAACAAAATTCGTCATTTAATCAAACGGCACAGACAAGGCAAACTGCTTCGACGCAAACTGCAAAGGGTACAGCTTTGAATTCGGTTTTCGTAGTTTCTGCCAACGGCGGCGGAAATTACACGAGCATCGGCGAAGCCCTGCGAAATGTGCCTACGAATTCGCGTCTTTTAGTTCGTGAAGGTTTGTATCACGAATCCGTCGTGCTTGATAAAAACATAGAAATCGTCGGCGACGGCGCGGTTGAAAATATCATTGTTAGAAGCCCGAATCAAAGCTGCGTTTCGATGCAAACCGAAAAGGCGGCGGTGCGTGGTCTGACTTTGCAAGGGTGCGGCAAATCTTCGGGCAAATCATTTTTTGCCGTTAACGTTCCGCACGGCGAATTGACTTTGGAAAACTGCCACGTTAGTTCCGATTCGCTTTCGTGCGTGGCGATACACGGCGCAAATGCGAATCCTTTAATAAAAAATTGTTGGATTCACGACGGCGCGGATTCGGGCATTTTCGTTTTCGACAACGCCCGCGCGCTCATCGAAAACTGCGACATTTGTCACAACAAAAATGTCAATTTAGCGATTACGCAAGGCGCGAATCCGGCGGTTAAAAATTGCCGGATTTACGCGGGCGAAAACGGCGGCATCGTCGTTTGGGGCAACGGCGCGGCGGGCGTAATTGAAGATTGCGAAATTACAAATCATCGCTTGGCAAATGTCGGTATCAGCCAATCAGCCAATCCGATTTTCCGCCGCTGTGTAATTTTCGGCGGGCGCGATTTGGGCGTGTTCGTGCAGCAAAAAGGTTACGGCTCGTTTGAAGAATGTGACATCTACGGCAACCGCAAAGCGGAAGTCGCCGTGACGGACGGCAGCAACACGACTTTGCGCCGCTGCACCATACGCGGCGGAAGCGAATCGGGCGTTTACGTCGGAAACCTGGCGCACACACTCATTGAAAGCTGCAACATTTACGACAACGCGGAGGCGGGCGTTTCCATCTACGGCGCAAGCTCGGCGAATGTCCGCCGCTGCAACATTCACCGCAACGGAAAAGTCGCCGTGCGCGTCAAGAAAAACAGCCGGGCAAGCGTCGAAGACTGCGATTTGCGCGGCAACCGAATCGCCGCATGGGAAACCGAACACGGCGTGGTCGTCGAAGGAAAGAACAATCGGGAATAACTTAGGTCAAGTATAAATTAGAGTCAATTCTGCTTTAAAATGAGCGAGCCAGATAACAAACAAAATCAATTTGTCTGTCGCAACTTGAAAACGCTCATCAGAGGTTTAACTCAAGACGACATAACCGAAACGTGTGAAGCTTACAAAGCATTATTTCAAATTGGTGCGTCAGTTATTCCGCAGGTTCGTGATGTGCTGTTGAAATTTGATTGTTCAAAAGTTAAGTATCCGAGCGAAATTCGCTATGTTAGCGGTTTGGTTAATCTGATTCACGATATTGACGAAGTTGAAGCAAATGAAATCGTGAGGCAATTGAAAGGCGGCGATTGCAATGTTGCGTTGGCGCATATTCTCGATTCAATTTGTAAATTCACGCTTGAGGATTACGTCCGTTACAATGTTTGCGGAGTTGAAATTTTCGAGCATAAAAATCTCATTACAAAGCAAAATGTAGAAGCTAAACTTGAAAGTTGGTTGAAGAACATTCCGAGCAACGACTTGCGCGAGATTGAACGAATTTATATTCTCAGGCGAGGAGATTTAGAAAGTCTTGGCAATTATAAACCGATACTTTCCCGAATCAATCTTGTTTGGATAAATTCTTCGTCTCGTTGGAGTCCGATGTCGTGGATAGACAATTTCATAATTGAAAATACTTTGTATCACGAAATCGGTCATCACGTTTATCGGCATACATTCGGGCAAGACTCAACGCAGGAGAAAGAAGCCGATGATTATGCAGACGGAATTATGATAAACAGCAACCATTTACTTTTTCGAGCCGTCAGTTTATTAAAGCCGAAATTTAATAAGTCAGCAAACAAAAGGTAAAAACAACCATATTTTTATTCCTTTGTTCGTTATATATTCGAAATGGAGAAGCAACAAATGAATGACATTTTAAAGCCCGGACAGGTAATTCAGTGCGAGCCTTCGGGAATGCCCTGCACCATCGAAGTTCTCCTTGGCGCGGGCGGGCAGGGCGAAGTTTATAAAGCCGAACTCGCCGGTGAAGCAGTCGCCGTTAAATGGTTTTTTCCGCAGATGGCAACGCCCGAACAACGCGCTTCGATGGAACTGCTGATCAGAAAAGGCGCACCGAGCGAGCATTTTCTATACCCGATGGAGATTACGACGGCGGCGGGCGTTCCGGGTTTCGGTTATATAATGCCGCTGCGTCCGAAGCGTTTCAAAAATATCGTTGATTTGATGACGCGCCGCATCGAGCCGACTTTTCGCGCGTTGGCAACCGCCGGGCTGAATCTCGCGCATAATTATCTGCTGCTGCATTCGCAGGGTTTGTGTTACCGCGATATTTCCTTCGGCAACGCCTTTTTCGACCCGGACAACGGCGACGTTTTAATCGCCGACAACGACAATGTTTCGGTGGACGGCGCGGGCGTTCTCGGCGTGTTGGGAACGCCGCGCTTTATGGCTCCCGAAGTCGTGCGCGGCGACGCTTTTCCCAGCACACAAACCGATTTGTTTTCGCTGTCGGTGCTGATTTTTTATATGCTGATGGTCGCGCATCCGCTCGAAGGCGAAAAGGAAGCCGCGATCAAAGCTCTCGATTTACCGGCGATGACGAAAATTTACGGGAAGGAGCCGATTTTTATCTTCGACCCGAACGACGATTCAAACCGTCCGGTTCCCGGCATCCACGACAACGCGCTCGCGTTCTGGCGCATTTACCCGCAATTTCTGCGCGATATTTTTATCCGCGCTTTCACAACCGGAATCAAAGACCCGAAAAACGGGCGCGTCCGCGAAAGCGAATGGCGCGGCGAGATGGTGAAATTGCGAGACGCGATTTTTTATTGCCCGCATTGCTCGCTCGAAAATTTTTACGATTCGCAGGCGGTCAAAGCCAGCGGCGGAAACGCCGGACTCTGCTGGGCGTGCGCCGCGCAATTGCGACTGCCGCCGCGTATTCGCATCGGTAAATCAGTTGTAATGCTTAACCACGACACTAAACTTTTTCCGCACCACATTGATGACGGGCGGATGTATGATTTTTCCTCGCCGTCTGCCTCGGTTGCGATCCATCCGAAAAATCCAAATGTTTGGGGGTTGAAAAATCTCTCCGATCAAAATTGGTTTATTACGGCGGCGGACGGTAACGTCAAAGATGTGGAACCGCAACGAAGCGTTACTTTGGCGGTTGGGACGAAAATTTTATTCGGTAAAGTAGAAGGTGAGATAAGATTATAAAGTTCAGGCTGCTTTGACGAGAAGCTATGGCAAATGTATGTAATTCAATCCTGTAAAGTATTTTGCCCACACACTAAGATGTATTTTTAGTTTTGCTCGATTATTTGAATATTGAAATAGTCACTGAATTTAATCGTTCCTTATAGGTTTAATTCCTCGTGGCTCTGCCACGAAAATAAGGAAAAAAGATTTTTCCGATTCAATCCCTCGCGGCAGAGCCGCGAGAAAAATTTAATCGTTCGTTATTGGTTTAATTGCATCCTCTGCGTCCTGTTTGCCTCTGCGTGAGAAAGCGTTTCACACAGAGGCACAAAGCAAGAGTTTGAGAGCTTAGCGAATTCTCAATTACTGATTCGCATTATAAATTATTGAGCCTGCAAATTCTGCAAACGTCGGCTGACATCGCGGTAATCAACATTTTCGCCGTAAAGCTGTTCAAAATAAGTGACGGCTTGTTCGCGTTCGCCGACCGACTCGAAAGCGTCGCCGATGTCATAATAGACGGCGTTTTTCTCTTCGTCCGTCAAATCCGCCACTTCCAAATCGCGCATAAACCATTTGACCGCTGCCTTCGGCATTTGTTTTTCCATAAAACAATGACCCAATTGGTTGGCGCATTGGAAAAAGCGGCGTGTGCCGTCGTTGACTTCGACCAGATTTATCGCGTCCTGAAATTCTCTGATGGCGTTTTCCGTTAAACCCATTTCTTTGTAGGCAGTCGCCATTTGATAATGCGTTTCGTAAGCGTCGTCCTTGTCGAACGTGTCGGTTACTTCCGCATCGAGTTCGCTTTGCAGTTCGTCGAGAATATCGAAATTGTTTGAGGTGATGCTTTTCGGTGTGATTGATTCTTTTTGGGCGATAGTTTCGACAAAATTTTCCGCTGCAAACGAATGACTGTTTTCGACGACGGCGGCTCTTTGCGGCGCGGCGACGACGGCGGCTTTTGACGTTTCCGGTGAAAATTCTACCAATTGTGCGCGAAGATTTGAAATCGCTTCGTGCGAACCGAAGTCGGCTTCGAGTTCGTCCAGAGACTTTGCAGCCAGATCGCAGTAGCCTTGTTCGATGTAAAATTCAATGCTCTCAATTTCTTTTTGCAGCCTCAAACCGTCGTTGAGATTGAGTTTGCCCGCGACCGAATTCGGCGTATCGGCTAACGATTCAAAGTCGCTCGCGTGGTAGACGTGTTCGACTTCACCGCTGAAAAATTCAAAATCTTTTGAAGCCGCCGAATCGTTTTGGCTGTAACCGTTGGTTTCAAATTCGGGCGAGCTTTTCACCTCCGCGAAATTAAACTCGTTCAGATTAGCGTTCTGTTCGCTGCTTTCATCATCGGATTCGGCGAAATTCTGGAACTGCGGAATTTCGCTGACGGCTGCCGGAACAGTGTCTTCGACGGAAAAATGTGTTTCAAAACCGTGAGCAATGCCCAACTCCTGCAAGCGTCGAGCGTTTTCCGCATCGTTCGGCGCAATCATTATCAGTTGTGAAAGAGCGTAATGTTCATCTTCGACCGATTCATTGAGTCGGGCTGTTTCGGCTAACCTTTGCAGCGATTGCTTGAGTCCGGTTTCATCGCGCTGCCAAGTGTAATAACGCACCAGCAGCCGCAGAGCGTCGAGTTGTTCGGGATTTCGGGCTAAAACTTCGTTCGTCCATTCGAGAAATTCTTCGGCTTGCCCGCCGACCAGCAGATGCTCGGACGACATCGAAAGAATCCGCGTCGCCGCTTCCAAATTTCCGCCCTTCAAATAAAGTTTAACGAGGTCTAAAAATTTCAGGTAATTTGCCGGTTCCTGTTCGACCAATTTAATCACCGCGCGTTCGGCTTGCGGCGCGTGGTTCATATCGAGGTAGCAATCCACCAGCAGATAAAGAACGTCGCGGTTATGCGGCTGTTCCTGCAAAACTTTTTCCAGCGTATTCGCCGCTTCGTCGGCGCAGCCCAACCCGATTTGCGATTTGACCAAGCCTTTTAAAGCCCGCAGATTATTTTTATCAATCTCCAAAGCCTTGGAAAAAGCCGCCAGAGCCTGTTCAAACTTGTCCTGTTTGACAAAGCGCAAACCGGCTTCGGTAAAGGCGCGGACGGCTTCTTCATATTGCTCTTCCTGCTGACAGGTGTCGGCGACTTTCAAATAAGTTTCGGTGTTGTTCGGGTCGAGTTCGGCAATCTGCTTCCAAATCGCCAACGCTTCGATTTTCTGTCCTCTCTGCTGATAATGTTCGGCGAGCGTCGTGTAATGGCGGCGCGCTTCGGAAATCGAACCTTTTGATTGGTAAAGCTCGGCGAGTTTGGCGGAAACTTCAATCGAGCCGGGTTCGATGCGCGAAATTTTGTTATAGACGGCAATCGCTTTGTGTGAGAAACCCTGCGTATTATAGTGTTCCGCAACCAGCGTAAAACAGCCGATGGCTTGCTGCTTGTCGCGGTCTTTAGCGTGCAAATCGCCGAGAATGTTTAAAGTGCTGAAATCCTTCGGGTCGTTTTCGACGACTCGTTGATATTCGTTGATTGCCCCGCGAATCTTGCCTTGCGTTAAAAATCGCTCGGCATTTCGCATCGCCTTGTTTTTATCGAAGCTCATTTTGAATCAAATGCCCTTGAAAATAGAAGTTAGTTTTGTAAAATACGTTGGTGTAGATTTTCGGGAAGTAGGGGTGAAATTGCAGATTAAATTGCCCGCTTAATCTCCAAACTAAAATTAGCACGCTCGGCGAGAATATGTCAACGAGTTTTAACAAAATTTATAAAGTTTGATGCAAATGATTATCTCGGAGAAACACCTTTGATTTTTCGAGCCGATTTTTCTAGTCTTAAATTTGTCTTTTGAAAAGTAAATTTTATGCAAGCATTAATTTTAGCCGGTGGTAAAGGAACGCGCCTGCGTCCGCTGACGGTCTACACGCCGAAGCCGATTGTCCCGGTTCTGAATCGCCCGTTTCTGTTGTATCAAATCGAGATTCTGCGGCGGGCGGGTATTAAAAACATCACGCTTTCCCTGAACTATCAGCCGGACAAAATCGAACACCTGCTCGGTGACGGCGCGGAATACGGCGTGAAGCTGCGTTATGTGACCGAGCCGAGTCCGATGGGAACCGGCGGCGCGTATAAGTTTGCGGCGCACGAAATTCAGGAAACCACGATTGTTTTTAACGGCGACGTGTTGACCGATTTGGACATTTTCAAAGTTATCGGTTTTCATCAGCAGAAAAAAGCCGAAGCGACGATTGTTCTCACGCCGGTTGAAAATCCGTCGGCTTACGGCTTGGTTGAAACTGAAGCAGACGGTAAGGTTTCACGTTTTTTGGAAAAGCCGAAACCCGAAGAACTCGCCGGTTTGACGACCAACAACATCAACGCGGGAATTTACATTTTAGAGCCGACCGTTCTGGAATTGATTCCGGCGGGCGAAAATACTTCGTTTGAATACAATGTTTTTCCCGAACTTTTGAAACGTGAAAAAGAGTTTTTCGCCTTCGTGATGAACAAAAATTACTGGCGCGACATCGGAACGCCGGACAGCTATTTGCAGGCGCACCACGATTTTCTAAGCGGCGCAATCAAAGGATTTGAACCGGGCAAGCCAGCCGAATCGGACGTGGCGACGGCGGCAATCGTTGATAAAATCTCGATTCTCGGAGAAAACTGCATCGTCAAACCGGGCGCACGGATTACGAATTCCGTCATCGGCGCGGGCGTTCACGTCGAAGAAAAAGCCGTCATCGAAAACTCGGTCGTCTGGGCGCACACGCGCGTTTCGAGTGCCGCGCAAATTCGCGGGGCGATTGTCGGGCGCAGTTGTCACATCGGCAGAAACGTCTCGATTTCCGGCGGCGCGGTTTTAGGCGATAAAACTTCGTTGACCGATTATACGAAAGTCTAGGGTTAAAGAAATTAATTTAATGCTGGTGGCGCGAATGCACAACGATCCATCTGACCACTAGCTAAAGCTAGTGGCAATTTACCGGAAACAAATGTTAACAGAACCTAATCGATCTAAAAAATCTTTGTGCCTTTCTATCTTTGCGCCACCATCGTTAAAATTCTCGTTTTCCGCTTTTCCATTGACATTCAAATCTGAAAATCTTAAAATTCAGACATAACGAAACGCCGATAAGGAAATTTTCTTCTCTCTGGTTTAAGACGAGCGTTTCGATTCCATCCAATAATAACGGTATCTAACATTTTAATTTTTTAGGAGTATAGCGAAATGCGAAGAAAATTTTCCCTGATGCTGACCATCGCGTTGTCGGCTTTTGTTCTTTCAACAACGGCTTCGGCACAGCAGCGATTTGTCGGCTATTTAACCGGCGCACAAGAAGTTCCGGCAAACAATTCAACCGGTAAAGGCGTTTGCACGTTAGTTCTCAACTCAACCGAAACTCAAATGACGGTCAACTGCACTTTTTCCGGTTTAGCGGCATCGGCAAGTGCCGGACATATTCACGATACCGGACCGGTTGGCGTGAACGGTCCGGTGCGTTTCGGTTTCACCGGTGTCACCGGCACGAGCGGCACACTCGGACCATTTACGTTTAACCCGACACCCGCGCAAATCGCTGATTTGCGGGCGAAAAGATGGTATTTCAACATTCATTCCGCCAACTTTCCCGGCGGCGAGATTCGCGGGCAGGTCAAGTCGACGAATCAGCCGGTTGACTTTGACGGCGACGGACGCACCGATATTAGAGTTTTCCGTTCGAGTGCCAGTGCGTTTTATACTTTGAATAGCATCAATAACATCATAACTGCCAATTTCTTTGCCGGAACTTCTACTATCGGCACGGCGAGCGATGATTATGACGGTGACGGCAGAGGCGATTTAGTGCTTTTGGATGCTTTCGGCACTTCTCGTTCCTGGCGTATTTTGCAAACTGCGACCAACACGGTTCGTGAAATTCAGTGGGGTTTAACCACCGACCAAGTTTTGCCAGCCGACTATGACGGCGACGGCAAAACCGATGTTGCCGTTTATCGTCAAAGCACCGGCATTTGGTATATTATCCAAAGTTCAGACAATCAAACACGCGCCGAGGTGTTTGGATTAGTGGCAACCAATAACGATATTGGAATGGTCGGCGACTTTGACAAAGACGGCAAAAACGATTTAACGACGGTTCGCGGCACGACTAGCGGAGTTGGTTGGTTCACTCGCCGCAGTTCCGACAACACATTGCAGACAGTCTTTTGGGGCGGACCGCCAGCACCTGCTCAAGATTCTGTTTTCACCGCCGCGCAAGTTGATATTGACGGCGACGGCATCCAAGACTATATGGTTGGACGCGACCCGAATACTACCACTACCGGCGATCAGTTGACTTATTACATCCGACGAAGCTCTGACGGACAATCGGTTGTTATTCCGTGGGGATTAGATTCGGATATAAAACGGTTCGGTGATTATGACGGCGATGGTAAAACCGATATTGCATCGCGGCGGACTGAAAACGGGCAGTTTGTTTGGTATATCTATCAAAGTTCGACTCAAACCGGACGCGCCGTTACATTCGGGCAGACGGGCGACTTACGCTTTTCAGAGTCTGAAGAATTATCGGTTGGTGTAGAACTTCCAATAAATTAGAGTAGGCTCGGAGTTCTAAAATTTAGATTAGTCTGATTTTAACCAAAGACCGTTTGCATAAATTGCGGCGGTCTTTTTATTATCAATTACGAATTTCAAATTACGAATCACGATTTATGCAAGCTGTTATTTCTGGATTCGGTAAATACCTCTGTTATCTTCGTCATTTGAAATTCATAATTTGAAATTCGTCATTGATTGTTATGCCCGAATTACCGGAAGTCGAACTCGTCGTTCAATCGTTAAATAATCTGGTTTCGCGCCGAAAAATCATCGTTGCCGAACTACTTCGTGAACGACTTGCGCCTTTTAATTCGCCGACGGAGTTTGCCGAAAGATTGCAAAATTCGACGATCAATCACGTTCGGCGGCGCGGCAAGCATATTTTGTTTGACTTGGACAACGGGAACACTTTAATCGCGCATTTGCGGATGAGCGGGCGGTTTATGCTTTTGCCGGTCGAGCGCGAAAATCCGAAATACACGCACGCCGCGTTTTTCTTTGCGGACGAAACGCGGCTCGTCTTTCAAGACCAAAGGCATTTCGGGTTTATGCGAATCGTCGAAACCGCCAGGCTGCACGAGACCAAAGAATTAAAATCGCTTGCGCCCGAACCGTTCGGCGAAGATTTCACCCCGACATATTTCCGCGACGTTTTGAAAACATCAAAGAAAAGTTTGAAGGAATTTCTGCTCGACCAAACGAAAGTTACGGGCTTAGGCAACATCTACGCTTCGGAGGCGATGTTTCTCGCCAAAGTTAATCCGCAAACTCCGGCAAATGAAGTTCCGACGAAAAAAGCGAATGTTTTGTTTGATAAAATCCTTGAAGTTCTGCACGAATCAATCGCGCACGGCTCGACCTTAAACGTCAATCCCGAAAACATTGACGGCAGTTATTACGGCGGCGGCTTTTCGCACGGCTGGCGCGTTTATGACCGCGAAAACGAATCGTGCGTCAACTGCGAGAAGCCGATTGCACGTCTCAAACAGGGCGGACGCTCGACTTATTTTTGTCCGAAATGTCAGAAATGAATGTGTTACGATAATTCGACTTTTTTCAATCGAAAACTATGATTAAATTTCAACTTTCCGCCTTTTTTTGCTTGTCTTTGATAATCCTGCTTCTTCCTTCGTCGGCGTTCGCCTGCGCCTGTTGCGCCGAGCGCGGTTACTATTCAATCAGAACCGCCAAACCTTCCGATTATCAAATGAAGGAACTGCAAAAATTAAAATTTAAAACCGCCGAATTATACTCGGATGCCGGTTATCCAGATACGATAAAAGGCATCAATCCGCTCGGCGAAAGTTTTTCGGTTAACAGTTTGTTGAACGGCAAAAATTGGGCGTTTAACTTCACGGACAACAATCGAAAAACGGGTAAATTGGATTTGGCAAAGCCGCTTTCGATAGTCGAATATATGGTTGACTTGCCGAACGCGGGCAGCGAAGGCGAAGTAAAACTCTATAAAGAATGGCGATTTAAATATAAAGTTCAAAAGGCGACGGGCATTTTCAAAAACGGTTTCGCGCCCGCTGATGAATATTTTCTGGTTCTGCAAGGTTACGGAAACGTCTGCACGTCCGCCGAAGATTTTACGAAATGGCGTTTGGAAATCACCGGCAAACGCGCCGAATTTTCGTTTTTCGGAAACTTGAGCGCGATCAATTAGAAGAAATTACTGCGGGCATTTAGTGTCCAAAATTTCTATTGTCGTAACCGATTGTTATTGGTATGTTCACAAACCGACACACTTCGCAATCCCGCGTATCCAATCGAAAACCGCTTTAGAAGAGCGCATTAAGAATTTGTGCAATCTCTAATCGCGGTCTGCCGAAGCCGCTCGACGCGGGCAAAAGTTGTTTGGTAAATTCAACTTGTTCGTCAATATAGGTCAGTTGAATACTTTTGTTGTTTGGTTATAACAAAAGTTTAGTCTAACTGACGGCAATTTTTAGACTAGCTCTTAACATTTTTCAAGCGATTGAGACTAAACTGAATGAAAAACTCACAAAGTTATTTAATGTGTGTGATGAGCGGATTGCTGCTCGGTTTGTCGGTGCCGAGTTTCTCGTGGCTGCCGCTTGGTTTTCTGGCTTGGGCGTGGCTCATTCCGTTGCTGTTTGAATTGAAAAAAACGGAAAATTTTATCCAGTTTGGCGGGCGCGTTTTGCTGGCGGTCAGCATCGGTTTTTCGATGATTACTTTGTGGGTGGTCAACGCTTCGGTCATCGGTCTGCTCGCTTCGATGCTGTTCGGAATTTTTGTTTGGACGATTCCTCTGCTTTGGTTTTACCTCGTCCGGCGTTTTTTAAGTTGGAACATCGCGCTCTGGTCGCTGCCGTTGGCGTGGACGGTTTGGGAATGGCTGTATCATCAGACGGAATTTTCGTTCGGCGCGGTGCGGCTCGGTTACACGCAAGCCGATATGCTGTGGCTGATTCAATACGCCGATATTACCGGAGTCGAAGGCGTAACATTCTGGCTGGTGCTAGTCAACATCGCACTTTTCGTTTTTATCGAGCGACAATTTAACGCGCAAAATTCAAAATTCAGGTTGGCGGCGTTTTTGAATTTTAATGTTCTTCTGCCCGTCTTTTTGTTCGCTTTGCCGCTCGTGTATGCGGCTTTTGTTTTTCTCAAACCGCAGCCGCCCGTTAAGGAAATCACAATTCTCGCCGTGCAGCCGAATGTTTCGCCGTTTGTTAATTATTCGCCGAAACAGTCGGTGGAAATTTTCGGCAAACAACTTGCGCTGACCGATAAAGCCGTAAAAACCGGGTCACCGGATTTGATTCTCTGGCACGAAGTCGCCGTGCCTTACACGCTTTCGGAAAACGCGGCGGCGAATAATTATTTAGCCAAACAGATTACGAAATGGGACGCACCGCTGCTGACCGGCTTAATCGAAGTGAAAAATTACGCCGACGGCGAACCGCGCCCGCGTCTGCTCGAAGCGCAAAATCGCCGCCAGGAGTTTTTCAACGCAGCGGCTTTGTTTCAGCCTACTGACATCAGCGGCGAACGGCTGCCGATAAACTTGTCGGAAATGTATTTCAAACGCCGCTTGATGCCGTTTGTCGAGCATGTGCCATTTTCCGATTCGTTTCCGTCGCTTGCCGATTTGATTATTCCAATCGGCGTGCGCCCGCGTCTGAGT
>JAJAZE010000611.1 GCA_026785925.1 Pyrinomonadaceae bacterium | reverse complement strand
CTCCCAACCTATTATTCATCATTTAACATTCAAAAAACGCCGCGCGGCCAAGACAATTTATTCTCTTCGCCGCGCTGCTTTTTTTCGCTCCCCTTCAGCGAAATAACTTTAGCCGCCCGTCGTGAACTTTACTTTGAAACTGTTCAGCTTTGTTGCCAGAGTTGCGCGGGTGACGGTCGTGTTCGGTTCAAATCTCGGTCCCGGTAAAACTTGAAATTGACCGTTGCCCAAGTTGCGAACTTCCGCCGGGAAGGCTTCAAACAAGCCTTTGTCAATCGCTAACTGCACATAGCCGCGCAGTTCGCCAGGGATTTGCGCGTTATCCGAAAGTGCCGCGCCGTTAAAGACGACCGGCTGGTTAGCTCTGGCTCGCGCCGCCTCGTCCAGCCCGATAGCGCGAATAAAAGCAACGGCTAAATCGAGTCGGTTGACGGTTCCGGTCGGATTGAAGGTCGCGCCGTCAGCCGACATCAGACCTTTCGGAATAAAATTGAAATCGCGGTTGGTCGAGCCGTTGGCGGTGACGGCTTCGGCAATGCGGGCTAAATCGCCGGAAACATCAGTGAAACGCGCCGCTGCTTTGAGCGATTGTCGAAGCGCCGTGTTGGAAACTAACGTCCGCGCCAAGTCCGCACGGGTGACGAGCGTGTCGGGGCGGAAAGTTCCGTCAGTAAAAGTATCAATCAAACGGCTTTTAATCGCGGCTTCGATGCCGACTTGTTGCGAATGTCCGATAATATCGGAAATAGTCGGCAGAATATATTTGATTTGCGTGACCGTGCCGTCAACCGGACCGGGCAGAGCGATTTGCGTCGGCGAGGAAACGGCTTGCGCGGCGGTCAATCCGTTGGCTCCTCGAACTTCTAAAGTCCACGTTCCGGCTTCCGGGTTCTGCACGACGATTTGCCGCGCCGATGAACCGATGACCGGAAATTCAATCGCCGTCGAATATCTGACATTGCTCGGTGAAGTCAGGCGGATGCCGACCAGATTGCCCGTGCCTTCTTCGGCAATCGTGTCAACCGTAGCGAAAACGTCGAGAACATTCATTCCCGGCTGAACCGTAAAAGTCTTGGCATTGGTCGAAGCCGCACCCGATAACGCCGGATTGAAATTAATATGAAATGCCTGCTGCGGCGGTCTTTGTTCGCCGAAAACCGTATTGAAAGTTTCGCTCTGGAAATTGGCGTAACCACGCGAGCGGTTAAAAACTTTGTCAACGGCGGCGTAGGCGTTGACGTAACCGGCTCCGACTTCCCAATCAGCGCGTCCCGGCATTTTGGTTGCCGTCGAAGTCAAAATTTCTCTGATTTCGTCCGGCGAAAGCGTCGGGTCGGCATCGAGCATCAGCGCGATGGTTCCGGCGATAAACGGCGTTGCCATCGAAGTTCCCGAAATTTGCGTGTAGAAGGGAATCATTCCCAGCGGCAAGTCGGCATCGTCGGTCAAGCCGTTCGCCGTCAAATTGGTGATGGCGCGGGTCGAAACGATTGCCGAAGTAAAACGGCTGGCGTTCGATTCAAAAGCGCGTCCCGTTCCCGGCGCGGTAATGACGGGCGCGTCGAAGTCGTCGAGCGGGTCTTCATTTGACAATCTTTCTTCACGCGGCGTTCCTCTCGAAGAAAAGTCAGCCAAATCGCCTTCTTTGGTTCCGGCGGCGACACCGATCACCCACGGAGCTTTCGCGTATGGATTATAAGTATTTTTCGTCGGACCGGAGTTGCCGCCGGCGAAAACAACCGTGATGTTGCGGTCGTAAGCCATTTTGCTGACGACGTTCAGCGGAGCGTTCGGGTCAAATGCGCCGTCGCTGCCGTAGGAATTGGAGACGACGCGTATGTTGTAGCGATATTGGTTAGCCAAGCCGTATTCCCACGCGCCGACGGCATTCAAAACGAAAAGTCCCGCGCCGAGTCCCGCGCCGACGATTTTCACGCCCGGAGCCACACCCGGATTTGCGCCGCCCGAACGAATGCCCGTGCCGCCGATGATTCCGGCGCAGTGCGTTCCGTGTCCGACGGTTTGGTCGGTATTCGGCACGTTTTCTACCGAGACGTTCGGCGTAAAACCTTCGAGCGTGTCGGTTCCGACAATCGGATGGACGTTCTGAATAACTTTTGTGCCGAATTGCAAATCGGCGTGGGTCGCGTCAATCCCCGAATCAATCACCATCACCGAAAAATCGCCCGCGCCCGAAACCGGCATTCCGCCGTTGCGCTGCGTCATCGCGCCGTCGGTTTGCAGACGCTGGACACCGGCGAGAACCCGCGCCTGATTCATCGTGTAATAAAGTCTGTCGTTCGACCAGAGCGAACGCACCGCCGGATTGTTCCGCAAAGCGCGAACTTGCCCGGCAGTCATCGGCTGCGCGATGATTCCCAATGTCGGAAAAGTTTGTCCGCCCGTCACGCCGACGCTTTGCAGAACGCTCAAGTGCGACGATTGCAAACCATTGGTCGTATTAAAAGTTACAATCACCATCCCGACCGAGACGTTATCGGCAAGGTTGGTTAATTGATTTTGCAGTGTCGGGCTGAGTTTCGCGGCGTTGGCGGCGAGACCGAGAATACCGATCACGGCGGCGATTAAAATTGAACCGAAAATCTGACGAAACATTTGGCTGGCTGGTTTTTTCACTTGTTTTCTCCTCTGTCTGTTATCTAAATTAGTTTTTGAAACTTAAACTGGAGCCAGAATAAACAATCGTGTTTGAGAAAAACTTGAAGGCGAAAATGCGTTTGAGTAAAAACTTGAGGTGAAGTTGAGAATCACTTTGATTCAATAAAAATGGACGAGTCAGCGACTCGTCCGGCTAGATGCAAGTTTTGAAATTTTATTACTGAGCGACGAAATTCAAGTCGTTCATCTCTTCATTGATCGAAACTATTTGCGGATTGAACGTCTGCAACTTGGAAGAAACATTAAGAATGTAGGTTTCGCCGACGCGAACATTTTCAAATCGGTAAGAGCCGGAAAAATTAGTCGAATCAGTTTGCGCCTCGCCATTGGCATCGGTCAAAGTCACCCGCGCCCGAAATATGCCTTTCCCGGCTGATGTTAAAACGCGCCCGCCAACGCTCACGCCCGCCGCCGTATTGACAAATTGCTTGACGGCGATGGCGGCTAAAACCCAATTACTGCTGCTCGTCGTCGTCCAACTCATAATTTCCGTTCCCGCCGCTCCCGGTTCGGTGCTGCCCGCGCCGAGATCGTATGTGTTATTAAAAAATATTCGTCCGTTGTAACGCTCGGTTTGATTTGCGCCGACGACGGCATTCAACGCACTTGGCGGAACGGCGAGTGCGTCCAGCACAATGTCGCCGACGACGGCATCGCCGACGCTGACGGTCGGCATATTGTTGATTCCGAAAGCCGAATTAAAAACGCCGTTCGGTGCTGAATCAGAAACTCCGGTGAACGAGTTCGAGCCGCCGACTACCTGAAAGACGCTCGCCGGATTGAGCGTCACCACGACGTTAAAAGGCATTCCCGACGGCGGATTAACGAGCCGGTAGATTTCCACGGCTTGTCTTAAATCAGCCGAAACCTGAAAGCCGACAAACTGCATCATCACACCGTTGTAGGTGACGGAAATAACGCGGGCGGAAGCCGAGCCGGGCAGCGGCGCGGCTGTGCAGAGCAGCGGCTGCGTCGTGCAGATCGGCAAGCCGGGTGTCAGCGGATCGGCGGTTGTCGAAATGCCGACGAACAAAGCCTTTTTCGCTCCGACTGCCGTCACCGTATGCTGCCACGTCAGCGAGCTGACACCCAAATTGCTGAAAGCTGCGTTGCTGGCAGTGCTGTCATAAACAACCTGCGCCGAAACAGGGGCGGCTGAAAACATCAAATATAGAGCGGCGAAAAAAAACGTCGCGCCGGTAATTTGCCTGACTTTAAAAATCATTTGTTTCTACTCCTTGTTAAATAACCCTATAGATTTCCTGTGCCTAACTTATCGAATTAATTCTATTTTCCGACTTTTTACTTGAATAATTCTTGAAACGCCCGCTTGGTTTCAATCGCCGGTTCGACTCCGAGTTCGGATTTTAGTAACTTTTGCAGTTTTTCGTATTGTTCCTTGACGGCGGCGCGTTTGCCCTGCGCGGCGTAGACGCGCATCACGAGCGCGTGAATATCTTCCCGAAAAGGATCGTCGCGCAGAATTTCGGACGAGTAATGCAGAGCCTGCACCCAGTTTTTTTCCTTGAAGGCGAATTTCGTCATACTCTTTAAAATTCTCGAATGCTGTTCGCGGTAAAATCCGCGCAGTTCCTCCGCCCAATCTTCGTAAATTCCCGCCATAAAATCGCCGCGATAAAGACTGTGCGCCGCTTCGACGTTTTTCCATACGCTCGCGCTGTCTTTTTCGCGGTGCGCTTTTTCGGCTTCGGCGATAAAATAACTGAATTCTTCGGTGTCAATCGAATAAGTCAGCTCGGAATTAAGCTGATACGCGCCGTCGCGGTAGTGAATATAATTTTGTTTGATCGTCTGGCGGCTGTTCAGTGCTTTGCGAATATGTGAAATCGTCGGGTGGAAATTTTTTTCGACGACATCCGATTCCGCATCAGCCCAGAATGTATCAATCAGAACGTCTTTGTCCACGCGGCGGTGTCGGCTGGTGGCGATAAAGCAAAAAATGTCGCGCGAGCGGCGCGTCGTCCACGCATCGGGCGCAAACTGTTTGGTCGGATCACGGTAAATTTCGACGTGACCGAGCAGTTTCAGAGTCAAATCAACGACCGGCTCATTAACGGTCAGCGGTGAATGCTGAGTGGTCAGTATTTCAATTTCAGACTTGGGACTTGGGACTTGGGACTTGGGATTTTGTTTGAGGCTTTCGCGCAAATCAAGCGGCAGTTTTACGCTTACCGTTTCGTCGCCGAACAAAGCCGGATAACGTTTTGTTTCTTCGCGCAAAAAGTATTCGTAATCAAATCGCGCCGCAAGGTCTAACGCTCTTTCGAGCGGCGGCAGCATTTCCTTCCGCCTGCCGTCGGCAAAAAGTGCCGCCGCCAGCGCGACTGCCGCCGCCGCTTCGTAATAATACAGATTCCGGTCGTGAAAAAAACGCAGCATTTCACCGAGTTCGGCAGCGACTCCGGCATTTTCGTTTTGTTCCGATTTCAAACGACACAAACCGAGTTTGACGGTGTGCCAGCCGATTTCGTTTTTATTTTCGCGCCGAACTTCGAGCAGATTTTCGAGTAAATTACGCGCCGTCACGGTATCGCCGCGCATCTGCGCGAGGGCGGCGCGTTCTTCGTCAAATTCACGATCCGACGGATCAATACCGTCTTCTTCGTAAGCCTTTCGCGCCCGTTCGTAAAATTCGGCGGAGTGCGTGAAATCGCGTTTTTCACGATAAAAATTGGCGTAGCTTTCGTAAATTTCGCCGCGCAGATGTTTCAGATTATAAAGCTGACAGAGTTCCAGAGCTTTTTCCAGATGCGTTTCGGTTTCGGCAAATTCGCCGCGATACAGATGCAGCCGCGCGACATTTAAATGCCCGATTGATTCCTGCGGCAACTGCGCTTCGGGTCGGTCGGCGCGAAAAATTTGTTTGAACCAGCGGAGAGCTTCGCCGAAATCTCCGCGCAAACCTGCCGGAAGAGCCAGATTATGCGTAATCAGCCGCCGGTAACGCTCATTGGAATTTTTATCGGCGAGTTCCAGAGCGAGCCGAAACTGTCGCTCGGCTTCCGTCCACGCGCCGCCCGCAATCAGGCACAGCCCGCGCGTGTTTTCGCACTTCATCCGCACTTCGGAATCTTCGCCGACAAGTTTTTCCGCCTGTTCGAGCAAGTCCAGAGCCGTCGCGCAATCGCCTCTGCGCCGCGCGATGCTTGCTAAAGAATGCAGAGCTTCGGCTTCGCCTTCGGCATCGTTTTGGTCGTGAAGTAATTTAACCGCTTTTTTGAGCAAGCTGGAAGATTTTTCCGCGTCGCCCTGCAAACGGGCGACTTCCGCCGCATAAAGCAAGGAGCAGGGAACTTCGTCTAAAAACTTTTCGGGAATTTTACCGGCGAAAGTTCCGAGCGTCGTAATCGCGCCGCTCGCCAGCCATTTTTCGCCGTTCTGCGCGATGGTCTGCGCGGCGCGCGGATAATCTTCGGCTTCGAGGAAATACGCCAGAGCCTGCTCCCAAATTTGTTTGGCGAGAAAGAATTCAGCGATTCGGACGCGCTCCTGAGCGATTTTTTCGCGCCCGATTTCGCTCCTAAACCGGCGCAGCAGAAAATCCCGAAAAAGCGGATGCAGACGATATTCTTCGCCGCTGTGCTGTTCGCCGGCGACCGTCAGAAAAATGTTTTTTTTGACGAGTTCGGGCAATTCCGCCGCGCAGCGCATTTCGGGGAAAAGCGCACTGCAAACTTCGAGCGGCAGGGAATTGAGCAAGGATAAATGCAGCAGTAAATTCTGCGTTTCTTCCGGCTCGCGGGAAAAAACTTCTTCGGCAAAATAATCGAAAATATCTTTCTCTGACTGCTTGAGCATTTCCTGTAAATTCGGCTGCCGGTCGGAAGTCGAAGTGTGAATCTGATGTTCGGTCATCTGCCGGATAAGCTGCAAAGCCGTAATCCAGCCGTCGGTGCGGGCGCGATATTCGGCGATTTCTGCGGCGTTTAATTCGATATTTAAAGTCGAGCAGAAAAGCTCGCTGACTTCGCCGTCGGTGAAAAGCAAATCTTCGCGGCTGATAACGGTTGCCGCCGCCTGTGAACGGCGGCGCATAATCGCCAGCGGCGGCAAATCGCGCGTCGTGATAATGATATGCAGCATATCCGAGGAATACTGCAAAATCCGGTCAACGAGTTGGTGAACAATCGTTTCGCGCCCGATGTGATGATAATCGTCAAGTATCAAAATAAACGGCTGTTCGATGGATTCGAGAATTTCGTTGAGCAGTAAATCAACGGCGCGTTCGGGATGAGCGAGCAAATCGTCGGTGGCTTCGTTCAGATACGGAAGCAGAGTTTCGCCGAAATCAGGCGCGAAACGCTTGATGCCGTGACAAATATAACCGAGAAAAACGAACGGGTCGGCATCCGTGTGGTCGAGTTGATACCAGACGGTTTGGCGCGGCTGCTGGCGCAGAAATTCGGCGACGAGCGTCGTTTTTCCGCAGCCCGCGTCCGCCGTCACCAATGTTACCGGCGCGTTCAAATTCGATTTTAGTTTTTCAATCAAACGCGGGCGCGGCAAAATTTCCGGCACGTGGCGCGGCGGAAGCAGTTTCGTCCGTAGAAAAAAGTTTGGTCGGTTCATCGGTTAATCGTGGTTTTGTTTATTTCACCCAAGTTGCCGATTATTAGGTTTTGCTCCTGGTTTTTCAAAAGTAAAAGATGAAACCACGAATTAACACGAAGCGACACGAAAAAAAGAACAATCTGTTTCGTGTCGCTTCGTGTTGTTTCGTGGTTAAAAATTATTGCTTTTGACAATCGCCGACTTAGGCTTGTTCGATTATAACGATTTGATGGGAGCAAACCAACTAAACCGCGCCCGAAACTTTTTTTTCGGCGATTTCCGCGAGTTTGCTGATTCTGCCGTAAGTTCGTTTGTGCGCCGTATTAGCGACTGCCGCCGAGAGTTTATGACGGCGGAAAAATCGCTTGGTTTCTTCGAGATTAAAATTCAATAAATTTTCGTCCATCACGCCCAAAACCTGTTTTGAGCGAAGTCGCCAAAGCTGCAAAGGCGGCAAAGTGCGGGCGATCATTAACAAATGTAGGTTCGGTGACAGTGACGGGACAAAACTATTAAAAAATTCCGTGAACCAAACGGCATCGAAAACCGAATGCAAATCGTCCAGCACAATCAAAAAAGATTTGCCGTCGGCGGCGCAGTTAAATTGCGCGGCGAGCAATTCGGACGCTGAAGCGACCGGCAAAGCGTTGGCTTCAAATTTTTGCAAATCAAAATCAGGACAGCACCGGCTGAGACTTCCTAAAAGATAGCTCGAAAACACTTTCCAGTCGCCGTCAGCGGTTTCGGCTTTATACCACGCAACTTGACATTGACTTTGTTCGGCATAATCAGCCGCCAAAATCGTTTTGCCCATTCCGGCGCGTCCGGTGATTAAAGTCGCGGCAAACTGCGCCGTTGATTTATCCAAAAGTTCAATCAAACGCGGACGATTGACCGGCGCGGCGAACGACGGAACGCGAATTTTATCGGCGAAAAGTTTGACCGAATCAATTTTCACGGCAGATTTTTTCTCCGCCGAAACTGAAGAAAATTCATAGTAATTACTTGACTCCTGCCAATCATTTAGTTCGTGTGAAGCGAAGTTAAACATACTTTTGAAGTTTAGCTTCGCCCACTTGAGTAAAACTTGAAAAAGTCGGCTGAAACCGTTGATTGTGTTTCGACAGTGTGTTATTAACTTAACAACGCCGATTCGACGAAGGTAAATTCGTCGCCTACAAAACTTCGACCGATGGGCAAACCGATGAATCAAAATAAAAGGCAGATATTAAATTGGGTGAATAAATACGGATTGTTCGGCATTTTTCTTATTCTCGGCGCGTCGGTTTTGTCCTGCACGATTCCGAATGAAAGCGCACCGTATTTTGGGAAAACCGCTCCGCCGTCCGATGATGTCGTGCGCTACGTTTCCGGTCCCGAACCCGAATCGCTTGACCCGCAGATCGGAACCGGACAAGTCGAACAGCGAATTTACGTCGCGCTTTACGAAGGCTTGGTCGAATACGATCCGCAGACGCTCGAACCGGTTCCGGCAATCGCCGAGCGTTGGGAGACCAACGGCGACTCGACCGAATACACATTTTATCTGCGAAAAAACGCCCGCTGGTCAAACGGCGAGCCGATTACCGCCAAAGATTTTGTTTATACGATGCGGCGCGGACTCGACCCGGAACTCGCTTCACGCGGCGCGAGTCAAGCCTTTTATATTAAGAATGCTAAGGCTTTCAATGAAAGCGCGGCGTTCGTGCAGGACGCGAACGGCGTTTTTTTAAGCGATGCCGAAGCCGTCGTGCCGGCGCGTCTGACCATACCGCAGGACGAAAAACAAAAAGCCGCGTTCTTTAAGGCGAATCCGCAAGTTGAACAATCGGCGGCGGGAAAAACTTTCGTTCCGGTGCGCGCCGAAGATGTCGGCGTGGAAGCGGTTGACGATTACACGGTGAAAATTTATCTGACGCAGCCGGTTCCGTTTTTCGTCAAAATTCTGCCGTATAATTTTTTCCGTTTCGTGCCAGAAAAAACCATCGCTGAATTTTCGGAAAAATGGACGCAGCCCGCCAACATCGTCACGAGCGGCGCGTTCACGCTCAAAAGATGGTCGCCATATAACGAAATCGTCGTCGAGAAAAATCCGAATTACTGGGACGCAGCAAACGTCAGACTTCAGCAGGTGAAATTTTTTCCGGTCGAAGATCAGGCGACGGTAATGAATCTTTATAAAGCGGGCGAGATTGACGCGACTTATAATCGTTCCGTGCCGCGTTCCTGGCTGTTTATGATGCGGAATAAACTCGACCACCAGGACGAGTTTGAGGCTTCCATCGAGTATTACATTATCAATACGACCAAACCGCCGATGAACGACGTGCGCGTCCGCCGGGCATTTAATCTGGCTCTCGATAAAAATCTGATTACCGCCACGCGCCGCACTTCAAAACCTTTGTCCACGCTGATTCCCAATAATGTCTTCAAAGGTTATCCGGCGACAGCGGCAACCGAATTTAACCCGGAGCAAGCGAAAAAATTGCTCGCCGAAGCCGGTTACAAAGACGCGCAGGGAAATTACGACGCGGGAAAATTCCCGATTGATGAAATCGCCGTTACTTTTAACACGAGCGACGGCAACAAATTCGTTGCTGAAATTATTCAGTCGCAGTGGAAAAAAAATTTGGGTTTGACCGTGCCGCTCAAAAATATGGAAACCAAAACCTTTTTCAGCGTAACCGCTAAACTCGAATACAAAGGTTTCGCACGGTTCGGCTACGTCGCCGATTACATTGATCCATACACTTTTTTGAGTCTTTTTATCACCGACGGCGGCGACAACGGAACGGGCTGGCACGACGAAAAATATGTCAAACTGCTCGACATTGCCAATCGGACGCTTAATGCCGAACGACGCAATCAACTGCTCGCCGAAGCCGAACGCATTTTATTAGATGCCCAGCCGATAATTCCTTTAACGACGAGTTCGACCAACTGGCTAAAAAAACCTTACGTCAAAGGAATGTATCCGAACGCGCTGACGCTGCATCCGTGGAAATACGTTTATCTTGAACGCGATTCGGCGAAATGGTAGATAAGGAGAAAAGAAAAAGCAAAAAGCGGTCGGTGATAAATAAGCAGGTATGAAGAAGTTTTCAAGCATAATGCAGAAGCCCGCACGAAGTAAGGGCGCAAAAACACACTTACTTCGTGCGTGTTTCTGCATCGGCATTATGCCGGAAAATATATGCTGACCTGCTTAGTCGAGCAAAATTAAGCGCGACTAAAAGACTGGAGCGCAAGCGTCCCGCTTGCCGTGAGCGTCCGCTTCGGGCGCGAAAAAGCGTTTCGGTCAAATACTAATTTGAATGTTAGCGCAACATTTTTTCGCGCTATCGCGCTCATTGCAAGCGGGACGCTTGCGCTCCAGTCAATCTAATTTAAATTTGCTCAACTGCTTACATTCATTTATCACCGACCGCTTTTTTGGCTGTCTGCTTTTTACGTTTTACTGCGTCCGGCATTGTAACCTTTGCGCGTTCTAATAATTAGATTTGGTTTGGCGACTCTGATTTCAATCGCCCGCCATTTGCCGTCTTTTTTCAAATTGGTCGGCTGATAACCGAGCGTATACTGCACTCCCAACTCTTCGACGATATTTTTGAATGCCTCGCGCATCGCCACGCCGCCGGGCGTTGCGATAAATTTGCCGCCGGTCTTTTCGGCGAAATTTTTAAGTGCGCCCTGGCTTTGCGCTTTACTATTACTGCTTGAACCCGATGCCGCCATATCAATCGTATAAATCGTGGCGTTGACAGCGACGGCGGCTTTTAAGGCTTTGTCGGAAGTGCGGCGGCTATATGTGTCCGCGCCGTCGGAGAGAACGATAATCGCCCGTCGTTTTTCGGTGCGTTTGCCGAGTTCGAGCGCGGCTTGAAAAATCGCGTCGTTCAAAGCGGTCATTCCGTCAGCCTTGAGACTAAATATGTTTTCGGCAATGTCGCGGCTGTTGGAAAAATTTTGCACCATTGAAATTTTTGAATCGAAATTGTAAATCGCCGTCACGTCGTCGGAGCGCAAACCGTCGAGAAACTTGATGGCGGCGGAACGCGCCAGCGAAACGCTGCCTTCCATACTGCCCGACGTGTCAATCAAAATGACGGCGGCGAACGGCGTTTGCTCGGCTTCAAAAACATCCAGTTTCTGCTCCTGCCCGTCTTCCAAAACTTTGAATTGATTTTGTTTCAAGCCGGTGACGACTTTTCCTTTGGTATCGGTGATCGTTGCGTTCAAAACGACGATTGAAGATTCGACGCTGATAATTTCGTCTTCCTGAGCGCAAACGACAGTCGATAATGTGAACAAAGTGAGAAATGAGAAATGAGAAATGAGAAAAAAAATTTTCAAATTGAATTTACTGACAACAATTTCTACAAACCATTTCACATTTCTCATTTCACATTTCACATTTCTCATTTCTCATTTCTCATTTCTCATCTCTCATCTCTCATCTCTCATCTAATTATTAACTGATGTTACGCAAAACGAGAAAAACCACTGGAGCGCAATCCGTCTCGGTTGCCATTGAGCATCGCTTCGGTGCGAAAAAATACTCGCTGCGATGAAAGCTCAAAGCCGTCGCAAGGCTTTTTCGCGCTCACGCGCTCAATGCAACCGGGACGGATTGCGCTCCAGTCACTTGCGTAACATCAGTTATTAATACTAACTTTTCTAACTTTTGCCGACGCGGAGAAATCGGACGACTCTTAAAAGTAGATTTGAACTTTCAACCGCCACCACCGAGACGGTGTGACGAGTGGTTTTCTTTAATTCGCCGACCAACTTCGACGTGTTGTTTTGCAGAGATTTCAGAGCGTTGCCGACTGACAAAGGTTTATTATCGAGTTCGACGGATTCATCATCATCATCGTCGTCGCTGCCGCCGATTTCGGCGCGAATTTTCTTGACGAGTTTTTCCAAACGGTCGAGCTTTTTCCGATCTTCCACCGAAAGCTGGTTATTCTGCGCGAAGGATTTTTCCAGTTCATCGCTGATTTTTACCGTTTCTTCACCGCGCGAAAGCAGTTCGGCAAAATCTTTTTTCTCGCGTTCGATCCGCTGTTTGGCGAGCGATTCCTGGATGCCGGTCGAATAATCGTCCTTTGGCGGAACGCCGCCGCGAGTGGTTGCATCCGACTGAGCATCGGCATACGCGACCACGAAAGCGATAAATACGAGGATCAAAATTGAGCGGCTAAAAATGGAAAACATAAAACTTTTGCCTTTTAACTTTTACTTTAATTACTGGTCGGTGTCCTGCGGCGCGTCAATAAGCGTTCCGGTCGCCAGTTCGACTAACTTCACTAAAAACTCGTCTTCCGCCGAACCGGTGCTTTGCAGAGTCGTCCATTCGGACTGCAATCCGTTTTCCGAACGACCTTCGACTTTTGCTGTTACCGAAACATTATTTTGAATGCCGTCAATTGATTGAACTTCGATGGTTAAAGTATAGCGTCCGCGAGTCCAGGAATTGTCGGAATTCGGCAGAATCGCGTAACGATTCAGTTCGTTGCGCGTAATGACCGCGCCTTTGGCGAAAATCAGCGGTTCGGTAACGATAATGCCGTCGGATTTTCTCGAAGCGGCTTCATTGATAAGCAGTTTTTGTTCTTTCAAAACTTCCAGCACGTTTTGAATCAACAGATCGCGGCGCGAATTCAGTTTGTAAGGATTAGCCAACTGCCCGCGCACTTTGGTTTTGCCTTTGCCGAAATCAAACGAACGGCGCGGCGGTTCGTTGCTCTGCTGCGAGCCGGTGATTTTAACGCCTTCCTCGCGGATCTTCTGCGTTTGCGGGTCAACGCCTTTTTGAGCGAAAACAAAAGTGGAAAAAAGCAGCGTCGCCGAAATTATCGTAAATAATTTTTTCATAAGACAAATATAGACTAAACCAATGTCGAACGAAAAGTTTGATGTGAGTAAAATTTGATTAGTTGTCACGGGCGATTAGCCTTTGATATTTGCCCGGTTGTTTCCGGCTTGCGGTTCTGCATTTCCCAAAGAAGCAGATATTTCAAAAACGCGTGATGCGCGGCGAAACGCGCGATGCAAAAGCCTGCCAAACCATCGAGAAATCCGCCTTTTAGAATGTAATTTTGGAGGAAAGTCGTCAATCCGACAGTGACAATCTTGAAAGCTGAAACCGTTTTTCCGCGTACGAACATTTGTTCGGCGGCAAGCGGCGCGTAACGTGTCCCGATCATTCGGTGATGATGCGAAGCATTTTCCACGCTGTAATGAAGAATGTCGCCGCGCAGTTTTTCGACTTTCGCGCTTTCATTCATTTGAACCGATTCGTGAACCAAAACCGCTTTCCATCTGCCTTTCCGCCGATTGTAAAATCGCAACTGCCAATCGGGATACCAACCGCCGTGCCGAATCGGACGATTCATATAAAAAGCTAAACGCGGAATGCGAAATCCATCGGCTAAACCGTTTTCATCCGAATTTTTTAATCGCAAAATTTCGGTTTTTAATTCGTCCGAAACGCGCTCGTCGGCATCGAGACTGAAAATCCAATCGTGCGCGGCGTGATCGGCGGCATATTGTTTTTGTTTAGAAAATCCTTCCCACTTTCGGATTAAAACTCGTGCGCCGAACGATTCGGCAATCGCTCTGGTAGCGTCGGTGCTTTCCGAATCCACCACCAAAATTTCATCAGCCCAGCCGAGTGATTGAACGGCTTCGGCGATTTTTTCGGCTTCATTAAAAGTAATCAGACAGGCGGAAATTTTCACGAAAAAGATTGTGGCAGAGTTCAGGTAAAACATAAAGGGTCGGCAAGCCAACTCTTAAAGTAAGAGGTGATAAGTGATAAGTGATAAGTGACAAGTGAGAAGTGAGAAGTAAAAACATTTAAGTAGATGAGCAAATTTAAATTAGACTGACTGGAGCGCAAGCGTCCCGCTTGCAATGAGCGCGATAGCGCGAAAAAAGTGTTGCGCTAACATTCAAATTAGTATTTGACCGAAACGCTTTTTCGCGCCCGAAGCGGACGCTCACGGCAAGCGGGACGCTTGCGCTCCAGTCTTTTAGTTGCGCTTAATTTTGCTCGACTACTTCTCACTTATCACCTATCACTTATCACTTATCACTTATCACTTATCTTCTTTTATTGGCGAATCAACCTCGATGTTATTGGTGCGAAAGGTCGTCGAAGTGGCGCGCTGTAGGTCGGAGAGCGATTTGTTGTAATCGGTTTCGGCGCGGATTTCGGCGTTGCGGGCGTTGGTTAAAGCGTTTTCGCGCTGAAACAAAAGGAACGTCGTCGAACGTCCGACTTCGTAAAGTTTGCGTTCGCCTTCGAGTTGAATCTCGGCATTTTCCCGCGCCCGTCGCGCCGTCAAAATTCGCTGTCTTGAAGTTTCGACCGCCTGCGCCGCGTTGCGAACGTCGGCGACGATAAGCTGTTCCTGCGAGCGTGTTTGCGCCTGCGTTTGCTCCTGCTGAATGCGGGCGCCAGCCAGATTTGCCTTCGCCGTCGTGTTGCGAAAGGGAATTTCAAAAGTCACGCCGATTGAATAATTCGGCGCGTCGGTGCGAAAAAGATTTCTGAACGATTGAAAAGTGCCGCCGTTAAAAAAAGCCGGTGTGCCGGAGACGGTCGCCGTTTGATTCGGAATCGGAATGCCGCCGAATCTTCGCAGCAGTGTATTTAGATTTTGCCGCAGAATTTCTTCATTGCCGCTGAATTGCGAAACGGTTAGATCATTCGTGTTCTGATTTCCCAAAGCTAAACCGTTAAGCGAAAACGACGAAACCAAATCAATGCGCGGTTTGACCTGATTTTTGAAGTAATCAATATCAATCGCCGTAATTTCACGCTGAAGGCGCAGACGACGCAGTTCGGGACGATTGTCAATCGCATCTTTAAGGGCATCTTCAACGATAATCGGGTCGTCGCTGTAAATCGGCGTGTCGGTCGGCACAAACGATTGCGTCCATTCCGGCGCGTTGGCTTCGCGGAGAAGCAAAGTTTTCAAAGTGTTTTCGGTGGTTGCAACCTGCTGCGTTGCCGATAAAAGCTCGCCTTCCCGATTGGCAAGTTCAGTGCCGACTTCGGCGCGGGCGAGCGGCGCGGCATCGCCGACTTTGATTCTGACTTCGACCTGCCGCAGATTTTCACGCGCCAGATTGACGTTGGCGACTTGGTTTTGCTGATTCCGCAGGGCGAAAACCAAATCCCAATAAACGCTCTGCACCCGCGAAATTATCTCAATCGTCTGACGGCGAAAATCTGCGTCCGATTGCTGAAGCCGTCTGCGCTGAATTTTTATCTGCCGCCGGGTGTTATCAACCCGAAAATTACGAAAAAGCGGCTGCGTGAAATTGATGCCTAAATTGCTGAAATAAGTCGTGCTGGAAGTCGTGCCGAGATTGCTGGTTTGATTAAAATTCGTGTTATTGCGCGAATTATTGCCCGTTTGACTGTTATTAAAAAACGTATTGAAACTGCCGCCGCCGCTTTCGATCTGTTTTCGCAAACCGACATCAACGCGAAAATCATTGGAAGCCGAAGAACCGGTCGAAGCGTTGCGCGTGTAATTCGGCGTGACGGAAAAAACCGGATCGAACGCGCCGCGTAATGAGCGAAGCTGCGTTTCCTGAAGCCGCACGTCTTCGCGCGCCACTTGAATATCGTTGTTGTTTTCCAGTGCCTTGCGAATCGCTTCATTTAAGGAAATCGGCACGGTTTGCGTCGTCTGAATGCCGACGCGATTCAAATTCGGAGCCGCGCTGCTGCTGACGCTGGAAAAATCCGCCGTCTCCGTCACCGTCTGCGAATCAACCTTTGTCGGCAAAGTTTTATCAGAAACCTCCGGCGTTTTTTGAGCGCTTTGCAGCGGCGCAGTTTCAGTTTGCGCCGAAACCGACGGCTGGCTCAAACCGAATCCGAACGCGCCGAGGCAGAGAAAATAAAACGTGTGACGCAGATTATTCATGATCAAAAGGCTCCGGGATTTTATGGATAAAGTATTTATAAATGACTGCAAACTCGATTATTTACTACGTCGCCAAAAAAATCTTTGTTTCACAAAATTGGCTGCCGGACTTCAGGCTGGAATTATCCGATTGGATGATTCGCCTAAAAACCCGAAACTTTGAACTTTGCCTTAATATAAGTTATCTTCAATGTTTTAATAGACAATCGGTTCTGGAGGAACAATTTATAAAATGGGAATTAAAGTAGGAATTAACGGCTTCGGGCGCATCGGGCGCAATGTGATGCGGACGGCGTTGGGCGGCGGCGAAATTGATTTTGTCGCGGTCAACGATTTAACCGATACCAAAACGCTGGCGCATCTTCTGAAATACGATTCGGTGATGGGAAATCTCGACCACGAAATTTCCGCCGACGGTGACACGATCAAAATCGGCGCGGATAGTTTTAAGGTTTTCAGCGAAAAAGACCCGGAAAAAATTGATTGGAATTCGGTCGGCGCGGAAATCGTCATCGAAGCGACCGGCAGATTTACCAACGCCGAAGATGCCAAAAAACATCTCGGCGGTTCGGTCAAAAAAGTCATCATTTCCGCGCCCGCCAAAGGCGAAGACGTGACGATTGTTCTCGGCGTGAACGACGAAATGTATGATGCGGCGAATCATCACATTATCTCGAACGCTTCCTGCACGACCAATTGCCTTGCGCCGGTCGCCAAAGTCATTCACGAGAAGTTCGGCATCAAATACGCTTTGATGAACACGATTCACTCTTACACGAACGATCAGCAATTGCTCGATTTGCCGCATAAGGATTTGCGCCGCGCCCGCGCCGCCGGACTTTCGATGATTCCGACTTCGACCGGAGCCGCCAAAGCCGTCGCGCTCGTCATTCCCGAATTAAAAGGCAGATTTGAAGGGATTTCGGTGCGCGTCCCGACTCCGAACGTCTCTTTGGTTGACGTGGTGATCAATGTCGAAAAGGAAACCTCGACCGAAGAAGTCAATCAGGTTTTGAAGAACGCGGCGAACGAAGAACTCAAAGGCATTCTGGCGTTTTCCGAAGAACCCCTCGTTTCGATAGATTTTCGCGGCAATCCGCATTCGTCAATCGTGGACGCTGAGAACACCAAAGTCATCGGCGGGACGATGATCAAAATTCTTTCGTGGTATGACAACGAATGGGGTTATTCGTGCCGCGTCCGTGATTTGGTGAAGTTCATTGCGGATAAAGGGTTATAATTAAATGACTGATGTTACGCAAAACGAGAAAAACGACTGGAGCGCAATACGGGCCGGTTGGCATTGAGCATAGCTTCGGTGCGGAAAAATAATCGCTGGGATGAAAGCTCAAAGCCGCCGCCAGGCTTTTTAT
>JAJAZE010000610.1 GCA_026785925.1 Pyrinomonadaceae bacterium | reverse complement strand
TGGGTGGACGGAACCTATCGCGGAGCCGATTGGCACGAGGAAGTCAAAGAGCAATACGGAATTGAATTGGAAGTCAAAAAGAATGAAACCGGAGTCAAGGGTTTTGTTGTGCAAGCCAAACGATGGGTGGTGGAGCGGACTCGTCGCGTGGTTCGTGCAATCGCGCCGCTTGGTGCGTGAATATGAAAAAATAACGGACAGCACGGAGGCGATGATTCATCTGACGATGATTAGAATGCTGGTCAGACGGCTCGCTCCTGACTTTTCAGACTAGCTCTGAGAGAGCGTCGGTCTGTAATTCTAAATTCTGGTCGAGCGTGGAAACGCGCGCGTAGCCGATTTTCATAATTTACAAATTTACAAATGTTCAAATTTCAGAGGAGTCTAAAAATCATCTTTTCGATAAATTTGATTTCGATACTGATTTTGAAAAAATGTCTTAAAAGCTAAAAGCGGCGCAAGTATTGACACCTTGTTTTTAGGATAAGTTTTGGGAATGGTTTGGTGGGCGGTTCAGGCGATTTTCAACCGTTGAATCGAGAGTGCCAAAAAGGGGCGTTTTTGATACTCGGAATTTACTTGGGTCGAACGGCTGAGATAACGCGGGCGAAACCGAATTCGCACAACTCTGATTTTTGGCAGTCTGTTCGATGACAACTAAGGAGAGCCGGTAAGGGCACACCTTCTAGGGCGAAAAAACAAAGCCATCACCTCTGGCGGTGGTATTTTTACTTGTTGGGCATTGCGTTATTTTTACACGCCTTCCGGTTTGGACACGAAATTCCTTATCAGTTCAATTTACCGTTTATGATTTTGATTGCGATTTTTGTTGTCGCCTGTAACTTCGTATATTAACTTAGACACAACTTTTCGGTTAGGTTTTATAATTTTGTAATGCCCGATTTCTTTGCCGGTAAGATCAATCTGCTCGTCCTGTTCGGCAAGCATCTCGGCGGCGAGCGATTCGGGCGGCTGGTCTAAAAAACTGTCGAAAGTATTTTCAAACGAAAGCAGAGATTCGACTTCGCGGCGCAAATCCGCATCGGCGCGGCAGTTTTCTTTGAAAAAAGATTCGCGTTTGTCGGGCGCGATTTCCAAAACCGCGTGATAGATTTCTTCAACCTGTTTTAGTCGTTCGGCATTCATCTCAAGAGCAAAAGCGCGAAACAGTAAGTTTCAGGAAAACAAAAGATTTTTTTAGCCACAGATTAAATCAGATAAAACCAGGATGAAATCGATTTGTATTTGTCTTAAAAATCTATGTCCATCTGTGTAAATCTATGGCTAAAACAATTCCTGCTATCTATTCAAACGAGATTCGAGGCGAAATCAGGTCAATGTGTTTCTAGTAAATTTCTTTTCACTCCGCGCTCGACAATTCGCGCAGCAGCCAGTTGCGCGAAAAACGCCAGTCGCGTTTGACGGTTTCGGGCGATATTTTTAGAACTTCTGCAATTTCTTCGATGTTCAAACCGGCGAAAAACTTCATCTCGACGACGCGGCTTTTCCGCTCGTCCAAAACGGCGAGTTGTGTCAAAACGTCGTCGAGCCGGACGATTTCTTCGGGACGCTGCGCCGAGACGATTAAATTTTCTTCCAATGTAATTTTCTGCACCGAACCGCCGCGTTTTCCGCTTTGTTTGGAACGCGCGTAATCAACCAGAATATGCCGCATCGCGCGAGCCGCCACGCCGAAAAAATGGGCGCGGTTCTCCCAGTTTTGCCCGTCTTGTTTGGCGAGTTTCAGATATGCTTCGTGAATCAGTTCGGTCGTCTGAAAAGTATGTCCCGCAGGCTGCCCGCGCATATAACGCTTTGCCATCTGGCGCAATTCGTCATAAACCAGCGGTATTAGTTCTTCGAGGGCAAGTTCATCGCCGTTGCTCCAATCAACCAACAGAAGCGTAATCTGATGCGAAGCGGCATTTTGCATTCGTTTTTATGTGTTGGGATTTACCCAGTGACTGTAGAACAAAACCAAAGAAATAGAAAGTTTATCAGAAAAAACAACAATTTCCGAAAATTGTTTGCCTTGGTAAAACCAAATATTGTCTGAGTGGCTTGAAAGTATTTTTTCGAGCGATGCCCCTTTTTCTCACAAAACGTCGTTTAGACAGGTAGAAGGAAAAATTTAAAGCAAACAGTTCGAGAAGAAATATTGAGTTTTGATTAAAGCGGCAGCCAAATATATCGAGTAAGACCGCACAATCAAATAACTTCCTTAAATGTTCAAAATTCAAACGGGCGGGCAAATCCCGTAAAACGAATGCGAGGAAGCTTTTCAAATAACGAGTTTTAACGACTCGACCTAAAAACACTTTAACTTAACAGGAGATGAAAATTATGAAAAACAAAATTATTTTATTAACAGCAATTTCAGCGTTCGGAATGTCTTTTGCCGGATGCACCGCGTCATTCAGCACCGGAAACAACACCGCGACCACGGCAAAACCGGTTAATACGGTTTCAAGTCCGGCTGCCAACAAAGCGGCGAATTCAAATACGACCGCTAAATCCGATAAATCGAAATCTGCTTTGACAAACGAAAAGAAACCCGAAGGCACAGCGAAAACGGCGAAAAATAATCCCGTTCCGTCCGACTGGATTTACATTTACGATGAAAACAAAGGTTACGGTTTTTCCGTTCCCGCAGGCACGACCGGCGGGCAGGAAACATCTGACGGCGTGGACACCTTCGTCGCCTCGACACCGGCTCCGTCCGAACTCGGCATTGTCGTCATCTCTTTCAAAGACAAGGATATGACCAAAGACAATTTGCTCGATGTGGCGGTGAAATTCCTTGAGGGAATGGGCGAAACCGTTCAAACCGGAAAGCTGACCAGCGAGAGCGACGAGTACGCTGTTGCCGAAGCAACCACAATAGCGGGCGGCAAAAAGGGCAAAGCTAAAATTTTGGTCGGAACAGATGTGACGGACAATTATGTGTTGATCATCGGCGGAGATGAAGACAAATACACGGCGAACCTAAAAACCATTGACGAGATCTGGGGCAGCTTTGAAATGTGGAGTGGCGGCGCAAGCGGCAATTAAACGTCAAAAAAAGGAGGAAATATGCGAAAGATTAAATTAGCGGTTTCGATGTTTTTGCTAATTAACGTTCTCGCTTTTTTACCGCTCGCTCAAGCCGACGGCATTACCAAACGAATCAAATTCGCTAAAGGTAAAAGTTCAGCGGTTTTAGCCAATTCGGTGATACGCGGCGATGAAGACACTTATCTGATTCGCGCCAAAGGCGGGCAAAAAATGTCGGTCAAAATCAGTTCGGTTGAGAGAAACGCCGCCTTTTTTATCGAAAAGCCGGGCGGCGGTTTTCTCGAAAACGCGGGCGAAGGCGATGATCAAACAATCTGGAAAGGCACGCTTCCCGGTGAGGGTGATTACAAAATCATCGTTGCCGGAACGCGCGGAAATGCCACTTATAAATTATCCGTAACGATCAAATAAATGCCGCATCCCAATGCTCGATACAAGCTCAAAGTTTCGGTCAAATAAATCGGCTTAGTTTCAAAGTCAAGGAAAATAAGGAGTTAAATATAATGATCAAGACATTAAAAACAGGAATTATTCGGACAAAGTTAATAGCAGCTTTGGTGTTTATGTGTTCAGTGTTTAGCTTTAGCGCAGCGGCGCAAACTGATTTGGATAAACCGATGGATGCAAAAGCACTCGCCGCTCTGGTCGCCGAGATCAAAGGGATAGTTGCAAAATCGTCGCCTAATGAAAAGGATGCAGAACTTGTCGCCGACAGATGGAGCAAACGCACAGACCTGAGAGGTAAAACGAAAAAGGAAGTTATCAATCTGCTTTATCAGGATGTCAAAGCCGTCATCACAGATTCGGGCATTCAGTATCAGATATATTCAATCTTTTCTTTCTACAAGCGGATCCCGGACGAACCGCCTTCTGCTCAAACTCAAAAAACTAATGTCGCAATGTCGAAACCTGCATCGGTCAATAAACTGGTTGATTTCACTTACCGGATGCATCCGTATGTCGGTATTGAAGAGCAGTTAGCTTCGTTGCC
>JAJAZE010000609.1 GCA_026785925.1 Pyrinomonadaceae bacterium | reverse complement strand
TCTGACAAGCGTTTTCCGGCAGGGCGTTTTGTTAATTTATGAAACTCAGAGTAAAAAACAATTCCGTTCGTCTGCGTTTGACACCAGGCGATGTCGCTCGTTTCAATGATTCGGGACGAGTCGAAGAAGCGATTGAGTTCGGCATCGAGCCGCATCAACGATTCGTCTACGCGCTGGAAACGGGATTGGAAACCGAAAGGATGCGGGCAACAATTGAAAATAACCGCATCACGATTTTCGTGCCGAAAACGCAAGCCGACGAATGGACAAACACGGCGCGAGTCGAAATGGAAAGCGAGCAGGACACCGGGGGCGTAAGTTTGCGACTGCTGATTGAAAAAGATTTTGCTTGCCTCGAACCGCGGGCAGGTGAGGAAGATGAGAACACTTATCCGCATCCGCTCGAAGGTAAAGTTTGCTGAACAAAGTTTTGAATTCCCGCACGAGCCGTGTTCTGTGCGAAGGAAAATACTTGTATTAAAGCGAAACTTAAAACTTGAATCGCTCTCGAAGATTTCCGCAGTCGAACCGAACTTTTTCGCGCCCTTTTGTTTTCGCTTTCGTGATTTTATTCCGCCACGGCTGGCGAATCATTGTTTCAATTGCCAAAAAATTTCTTTTATTAACCAATTCGGTAATGGTATGAATTTTGCCGTTCCGATATAACACAGTCGGGGATTTCTAAATATGATTTAAATCATTTTTTTTTACTTTGAGAAAACCCCAATCTGTAATAAGTTTGTTTTTTATTCCCGTAGTTAAAACTTAATATGACGACTGAGCCGCAAAACTTTCGTTCGGAAAAAATAAACTACACGCATCCGACGTTGATTGGGCTTGCCGCGTCAGCCGTTTTGACCGCGCTCGTTATTATCGGTTCGCGCAACCTCGAACATTTCGATTCCGCGCTGTTCGGCTACACGGTGGCGAGCGTCGTCGCGTTCGGCGCAATCGCTTTTCGCTACGCGATTTGGCTTCAGCGTCCGGCAACCAGAATTTATTTTAAGCGCGGTCTGCAATTGTTTTTCCAACGCAAGAAATTCGCCGCCAATACCGCAACCGCCGCCGGGACAATCGGTAAAAATCTCATCGCCCAAAATTTTATTTTCAAGCGCGGCACAATGCGCTGGCTGACGCACTTTCTGATTATGTGGGGCTGCGTCATTGCGGCACTGATTACGTTTCCGCTCGTGTTCGGCTGGGTTCATTTTGAACTTGAAGGCGATTTGGGTTATCGCGCTTATCTGTTCGGGATTCCGACCCAGCTTTTGCAGGGACGCGACATTTGGGCTTGGATTGTTTTTCACGGGCTGGATTTTTCGGCGGTGATGGTGATTGCCGGATGCGCGCTGGCGATTCACCGGCGTTTGAAAGATAGAGGCGCGATTGCGTATCAAACATTTTTGCTCGATTTTGTGCCGCATCTGATGCTGATTGCGATTTCCGTTTCCGGCTTAATGCTAACGGCTTCGAGTCTTTGGTTTGAAGGCTATATGTACTTGTTTATTGCGATGGTTCATCAGGCGACGGTGATTATGACGCTCTTTTATATTCCATTTGGAAAGTTGTTTCACATTGTCCAGCGTCCGGCTTCAATCGGTGTCGAACTTTATCAAGCGCGTTCAAAGGAAATGCCGCAAGCCGTCTGCCCGCGCTGCAAAACTGAATTTGTCGGGCAGATGTGGATTGACGATTTGAAAAAAGTGGTCGGCGAATTGGGTTTCGATTACCGGATGGAAAACGGTCAGACATTGCAGGATTACTGCCCGCGCTGCAAGCGGATTATGCGCGGGTTGGCTTACGCCGGTTTGCGCGATACGAAGGAAAAAGTTTTTGTCGGAACGCGGACGGAAGGCAAATAAACATATGTTTTTACTTCGCGCGTTTGAGGTTTGGCTGTTGATAATTTTTGCCGAGAGCGTTCACGGCACACTGCGGCAGATTTTTCTCGCGCCTCTGGTCGGAGATTTCACGGCGCGGCGAATCGCGTTTTTTGTCGGAATGTTTTTGATATTTGGAATTGCCTATTTTTTCATCCGCTGGATTTGTGCCGAAAACGCGAAACAGCTTTTCGCCGTCGGACTGATGTGGATGGTTTTGACCACGCTGTTTGAATTCGGCTTAGGACGTTTTGTTTTGAATTATTCGTCGGAACGTATGTTTGAAGATTATGATTTATCGCGCGGCGGGCTGATGGGATTCGGACTGTTGTTTATGATTTTCGCGCCGTATTTTGCGGAAAAGCTGCGCGGCGTGAAAACCCGCAAAACAGTCGGTGTTTAATTTATGTCAAAGGTAGAAAATTTAGACCGAATCATCGAAGAGTTTGGACCGCACCTGCACGACGCGCCGTATGGCGGCTGGCAGGCTGACCGCGTGATTGATAAGGTTGTGCCGACGCATTGCCCGTTTTGCGGGGTGCAGTGCGGAATGAATTTGCTCGTCGAAAAAGGTCATCTCGTCGGATTCGAGCCGCGCTACGATTTTCCCGTCAACGAAGGGAAACTTTGTCCGAAAGGCGTTACCGCGTATTTGCAAACTCATCACCCGGACAGATTGCTACATCCATTGATTAAAAGAAACGGCGTGTTTGAAAAAGCGAGTTGGGACGAAGCACTCGGTTTAGTCGTTTCAAAATTTAAGGAAATTCAGGCGAAACACGGCAAAGACGCGCTCGGCGTTTATTCGGGTTCATCGCTGACGACGGAAAAAACTTATCTGATGGGCAAATTCGCCCGCGCCGGTTTAGGCACCAGGTATATTGATTACAATGGACGACTTTGTATGGTTTCCGCCGCCGCCGGAAATAACAAAGCGTTCGGCATAGACCGCGCCGCCAATCCATGGAGCGATATTCCGCTGGCGGAAGTTCTTTTGATTGCGGGCGCAAACTGCGCGGAAACTTTTCCGGTTTTGAACAAGTTTTTGTGGCAGCAGCGCGACAACGGCGGCGTTTGGATTGTGATTGACCCGCGCGAAACGGCGACGGCGCGGCAAGGCGATTTGCATTTGCAGTTAAAGCCTGGAACCGATGTCGCCGTCGCTAATGGGATGCTTCACGTTATCGTGAAGGAAAATCTGATTGACGAAGAATTTATAAAAAGCCGCACTAATGATTGGGAGCTTGCCAAAGCTGTTATCGAAAAATACACGCCGCAAATTTGCAGTGAAATATCGGGCGTTCCGGCGGAAAAAATCGTTCAAGCCGGACTTTTATACGGACGCGCGAAAACCGGAATGATTATGCACGCCCGCGGCATCGAGCATCACACGAACGGCGTGAACAATGTTTTGAGCTATATCAATATCGTTTTAGCAACCGGAAAAATCGGTGCGCCGGGACGCGGCTACGGCACGATTACCGGACAAGGCAACGGGCAGGGCGGACGCGAACACGGTCAGAAAGCCGACCAATTGCCCGGACAGCGTTCGATGCTCGATCCCGAACATCGAAAATACATCTGCGGCGTTTGGGATTTGCCCGAAGAAGAAATGCCGCTAGCCGGAGTTTCCGTCGTCGAAATGTTTGAAAAAATGCGCGAAGGCGAAATTCGCGGGCTGCTTTCGATTTGCAATAACGTGATGGTTTCCTTGCCGGATACCAACAAAGTCCGTGAATCGCTCGAAGGTTTGGATTTTTACGTCTGCATTGATTTCTTTATGTCTGAAAGTTCGCGCTACGCCGATGTCGTGCTGCCCGGTTCGGCGTGGAGCGAGGACGAAGGTGTAACGGCGAGTGCCGAAG
>JAJAZE010000608.1 GCA_026785925.1 Pyrinomonadaceae bacterium | reverse complement strand
AACATCGAATCTATTGTTAATTTCCTGACCGCGACTTAAACTTTTCTATTATGAGCAATAACTCTCAAAAAACCGGTTCCGCCCCGCAGAAAGGCAAAGAGATGCTGCTGATTGACAGCCCGAAGTATTTGATAAACCGCGAATTAAGCTGGCTGGCGTTTAATCAGCGAGTTTTGGAAGAAGGTCTCAACCAACAAACTCCGCTGCTCGAACGGCTGAAGTTTCTTTCGATTTTCTCGACTAATCTGGACGAGTTTTTTATGATTCGCGTGTCGGGTTTGAAAGAGCAAATCGCCGAAGGCGTGCGCGGAACCTCCCGCGACGGAATGACGGCGGCGCAGCAGTTAAAAGAAATCCGCGAGCGCGTTCCCGTTTTAATCAACCGGCAGATGCGCTGTCTGCACGAAGATATTCTGCCGAAACTCGCCGAGCAGAAAATAAAAATCGTCGCCCTCGCCGACTTGAACAAAGACGAGCGAAAAAAACTGGAACGCTATTTTTTGAAAAACATTTTCCCGGTTCTCACGCCGCAAGCCGTTGACGAGAGTCATCCGTTTCCGTATGTTTCCAATCTGAGTTTGAATCTCGGTTTGATGGTCGAACCGGATAAAACCATTAATCACGGCAAGCTGCATCATTTGTTTAACCGCAGCCGCTTTGTCAGAGTCAAGCTGCCGCCGAACATCAATCGCCTGATTGCCATTGACGGACAGGAAGATTCCTTTGTGCTGCTCGGTGAACTGGTGGCGGCGAATCTGCATTATCTGTTCCCGAATATGAAGCCGAACAAAGGTTTTCTGTTTCGTCTGACGCGCGATGCCGATCTTGAAATTCGGGAAGACGAAGCGGGCGATATTTTAAGCACGATGAAGCGCGAACTCCACAATCAGAGACGGTTTAGTTTTCCGGTGCGTCTTGAAGTAGCCGATTCGATGCCGGACAAAATGACGACTTATCTGACCGAATCAATCGGGCTGACCGAACGCGATGTTTATCGAATCAGCGGTTTTATGAACGTCCCGGATATGATGTCGCTTTACGCGATTGACCGCCCGGATTTGAAGGACGCGCCGATCAGTTACTCGATGCCCGCGCCGCTCGAAAAGTTGAAAAGCGTGTTCGATGTTTTGAAAAAGCGCGACATTCTGCTGCATCATCCATACACGGCTTACAGCGTCGTCACCGAATTTATTGACTCGGCGGCGAACGACGAAAACGTCCGTGCCATCAAGATGTGTTTGTATCGAACGGGGAAGGATTCGCCGATTGTGCAGTCTCTAATCAACGCCAGCCGCAACGGAAAGCAGGTTGCCGCGCTGGTCGAGTTGAAAGCTCGCTTTGACGAAGAAAACAATATCGAATGGGCGCGGCGGCTCGAAGACGAGGGAGTTCACGTTATCTACGGAATGCGCGGGCTGAAAACGCACTCGAAAGTAACGCTCGTCGTGCGCCGCGAAAACGACGAAATGCGCCGTTACGTTCACATCGCCACCGGCAACTACAATTCAACGACTTCCAAAATCTACACGGATTTAGGATTGCTGACGGCGGACGAACAAATCGGCGAAGATGCCTCGGACCTGTTTAATTTTCTGACCGGCTATTCTTATCAAACCGAATATCGGCAGTTACTGGTTGCGCCCGTCAATCTCCGCGAGCGAATGCTGGAATTGATCGAACGCGAAATCGAGCATCAGGTGAACGGCAAAGAAGGGCGCGTGATTGTTAAAATCAACAGTCTGACCGACGATAAGTTTATTCAGACGCTTTACCGGGCATCGCAGGCGGGCGTGAAAATTGATTTGATTATTCGCGGAATCTGCGCTTTGCGTCCCGGCATCGAAGGACTGTCGGAAAACATCCGCGTCGTTTCCATCGTCGGGCGGTTTCTCGAACACAGCCGCATCTTTTATTTCGGAAACGGCGGCGACGAAAAAATCTACGTCGGCAGTGCCGATTGGATGCACCGCAATCTCGACCGCCGCGTCGAAGCCGCCGTGCCGATCAACGATAAAAACATCAAACAGCACATCAAAAAAGAAATTCTCGAAGTGTATCTGAAAGATACCGTCAACGCCCGCCGGTTAAATGCCGACGGCGGCTACGTCAAAATTTCGCCAGAACCTAAAAAACCGGAATTCAGTTCGCAAATGTATTTCGTCGGGAAAGATGTTTAGGAAGTGAGAAGTGAGAAGTGAGAAGTGAAAAGTGAAAAGTGAAAAGTGATAAGTGATAAACGAAAAACAATAACAAGTTAAGATTTTCATTTACCACTTTTCACTTTTCACTTTTCACTTTCCGCTTCGAGCATTTCAAAAGTTTCGACGATTGTTTCGACGGCTTCCTGTTCTTCTTCGGGCGTGGCAACGGCTTTTTCCTGCGACAGTTCGGCGGCGGGTTCGTAGGTTAGGGAGATGTAAATCGGAACTAAGCACACGACAGTAAGAGAATAAACCTCTCCAAATCTTTGTATTTCTTTGGTTTATTGTAATTGAACAAAAGATTTTGCAATGTGTCTAAACCAATTCGGAAGAAACTTTTCGCATATCTTTTGTTTTTCTTCAATTTCATCTTCACTTGTTTCAAGATTTCCACTTGAAATTCTCCCATCAACATTGACAATAACAAGCCTAAGCCTAACAGCATCAGCAGTTTGCCAATCTTCTTCGGCTCAGTTAAATGCGTTTCTTCAAAGTTGAATCCGCGACTTTTCAAGCATCCAAACATTGTTTCTATTTGCCACCGCACCTTGTATTCTTGTATGGCTTCCCGACTTCGCTCGCCACTTGCCACGATTAAATACTCCGTTTTTCCATCTTTTTGATACTTGACGCAACTGACATAGATTTCCAAACCGAAAACTTCAATCTTAACTTTCCCTTTCAATCGCACTTTATCTTGCACATTTCGCCAAATCTGCAGAAAACTTTTCCCGTTTGATTTGTGCGAAGTTTTTAGTCTGATATGAAAATCCATCTTGTTTTCAAGCAAATAGGCGAATAATTCGTAACTCCCAAATTCGCGGTCAGCATAAATTCTCAGGATTTTTTCGGCTCCAAACTCTGCCGCAAACTTCTCAATAATTGCTTTGTGTTCTAAGGCACTCGCATTTCCTTTGTGATTGACGACTTCCCACAAAATCGGAATCGCCACATTTTTATAAGCGACACTTAAAGTCAGAATATTGACCCAAGTCGAACCGAATTTCCACTCCGTGCGGTCAATCAGAATCTTGAGTTTGCCCTCTAACTTCAACAGTCTAAGAAAATCAATCGAAACTTTGTTCTCGTTTTTCAAAAATCTCTGAATTTGCCGATAAACCGAATCGGCTGCAACTTCCGAATCAAAAGAGTTGGCAACTTTGACCAAATTGGAAGTCCTGGTTTTCAATAATGCCGAAACAAATTGGGCAATAAACTTGATAGCGTGTCTCGTTCCTTGTATATTTTCACTCAACGCTTCACGAAAAGCGTTATCTGGAGTTTGTTTTTTTCATTTGTCATAAAACGATTTTAACAAACTCCTTCTTACTGTCGTGTGCTTAGAAAAATTCTACACGATTTCCAAACGGGTCACGAAACTCGAATCGCTGAAACTGCGGAATCGGAACCCCTTCAAAAATCTCGATTTTATCTTCGAGCAATTTTTCGCGCCAAGCCTGAAGACTCTCAACTTCATAAGCAATATGCGCTTTTGTTTTTGTCCGGTCAAAGCCGTCTTCCGTGCCGACGTGAATTTGAAACGCGCCGATTTCGAGCCAAAAACCGCCGCGTCCCTGTAATGACTGAGGTTTCGAGATTTCGCGCAGCCCTAAACATTCGCAGTAAAATCTTCGCGCCTCGTCTTCCGCGCCTTTTGGAATCGTGATTTGCGCGTGTTGAACTCTTAAAATCAACGGGTTTTTACTCATCTTAATTT
>JAJAZE010000607.1 GCA_026785925.1 Pyrinomonadaceae bacterium | reverse complement strand
TTCGGGGCGCGGCGCGGCTAAACCCAATTCGGGCGAACGCCAGAGATTTGAAACGAGCAGTTCGCGGATGAATGTCATTTCTTTGGGCAGACGGTCGTAGATTTTGAAGAACAAATCGTCGTGCGAAGCGATTTCCTTGAGCCACGCATCGCGGTCGAGACTCATTACTTTTTCAAAGTCTTCGCGGGTGAATTCTTCCATTCCGCGCCAGTCCATATCTTCGTAACGCGGCATCCAGCCCAAAGGCGTTTCGATGCCGATTGATTTGCCGCGCGAGCGTTCGACAATCCATTTTAAGACGCGCATATTATCGCCGAAACCGTTCCAGAGAAATTTGCCTTCCGCGTCTTTGCGAAACCAGTTGACCGAGAAAATGCGCGGCGGTTCGGGAATCTGCCGTCCCAAATTGAGCCAGTGCGCGAAATAATCGCCCATATGATAGCCGCAGAAGGGCAGCATCGCAAACGGATCGCGGCGCACTTCGCCGATGTTGCCAAAGGCGGCGGCGGTCATCTCCGAACCCATCGTCGCCGCCATATAAACGCCGAACGCCCAGTTGAAAGACTGCTGAATCAGCGGCACGACGGAATTTCTTCTGCCGCCGAAAATGAACGCCGAAACGGGAACGCCTTTCGGGTCGTCGAAGCGGTCGTCAATCACCGGACACTGAATCGAAGGCGCGGTGAAACGCGAATTCGGGTGCGCGGCTTTCACATCGCTCGCCGGAGTCCAATCGTTTCCTTGCCAGTCAATCGCGTGCGCGGGCGCGTCGCCGTCCATTCCTTCCCACCAAACATCGCCGTCGTCGGTTAAGGCAACATTAGTAAAAATCGTGTTTTCCTTAATCGTCTCCATCGCGTTCGGATTCGTTTTGTAATTCGTTCCGGGCGCGACACCGAAAAATCCGGCTTCGGGATTGATGGCGTGAAGTTTGCCGTGTTCGTCGGGTTTAATCCAGGCGATGTCGTCGCCGACAGTGGTTACTTTCCAGCCTTCTTCCTGAAATGCTTTCGGCGGAATGAGCATCGCAAAATTCGTTTTGCCGCAGGCACTCGGAAACGCCGCGCAGACGTAATCTTTTTGACCGTCGGGCGATTCGACACCGACGATTAACATATGTTCGGCGAGCCAGCCCTGCTCGTGTCCGAGCGTCGAGGCGATTCGCAGAGCCAGACATTTTTTGCCCAGAAGAGCGTTGCCGCCGTAACCCGAACCGTAACTCCAAATCGTGCGTTCTTCGGGAAAATGAACGATATATTTATCTTTCGGGTCGGGCGAACAAGCCCACGCGACATCTTTTTCGCCTTCCGCCAGCGGCATTCCGACCGAATGCAGGCAATAAACAAATTCGCCGTCGCCCAATGCTTCCAACGCTTGATTTCCCATTCGCGTCATCAGTTTCATATTGACGACGACATAAGGCGAATCGGACAATTGAACGCCGAACTGCGAAATCGGCGAGCCAATCGGTCCCATACAAAACGGCACGACATACATCGTTCTGCCTTTCATCGAACCGGCGAAACGCGGCGTTAAAGTCTGCTTCATCTCGTTGGGAGCCATCCAATTATTGGTCGGTCCCGCGTCAATTTTGCTGCGCGAACAAATATATGTGCGGTCTTCGACCCGCGCCACGTCGGACGGATGCGAACGCGCCAGAAATGAATTCGGACGCTTTTCGGAATTCAAGCGGATGAATGTGCCGGTCTCGACCATTTCTTCGCACAGACGGTCGTATTCTTCCTGCGAGCCGTCGCAAAAATAAACATTATCGGGCTGGCAAAGGTCAGCCATTTCCTGCACCCAACCGATCAGTTCGGTGTTTTTAACATTTTCGGGAATAGTTAGTTTGTCCATATTTATCTCCAAATAATAGCAGTCGTTCGTATATAAATTTTAATTCAATAATAGTTCGCCGCCGATTCAAAACGCGATTGCGATAAGAAGACAATCGCCGGCAAGTTTTTGTTCGGTCAAGGAACAAAATTTTGAAACATCTTAGCACGAAAGAAGCGTGAAAACCGAATCATGCGGCTACTCGACACGAGTGCGATTTTGCCGCATCGTATGCCAAACGACGGCAAATATGATAATTGCGCCGCCGATTAAAGCCCAAAAACTCGGACGTTCGCCGATGAAAAGAAAGACCCAAACCGGATTCAGCAAAGGCTCGATAAAGCCGATAATGCTCGCGTCCAGCGAGCGCACACCGTCGGCGATTCCTTTCGTAAATAAAATGTAAGCGATGCCGATTTGGAAAATTCCCAAAAACAAAATCGCCAAAATGTCGTTTGAAGAAATCGCGGCGGGCGGATTTTGCGAGATAATCGGCAGCATCAAAAGAACGATAATAATGTTGCCGTAAAAGACCGACAGCGCGGGATTTTTACGCAGCGAACGCGGATGGCGCAACAGTATAAAGTAAAACCCGAAAAATACGCCGGAGACGAGCGCGGCGATATTGCCCCCGAAGATATTGGTCGCCAGCGTATTTTCCGCGCCCGCCGTTTCGAGAAAAAACAAGCTCATTCCCGCCAGACAAATTATCACCGTCACTAAATCCGCCGCGCGAAACTTCTCTCTTAAAATCAACGGCGCAAACAGCAGAATATAAATAGGTGCGGTGTATTGCAGAAAAATCGCGTTCGCGGCGGTCGTATTTTTATTGGCATAGACAAAGCAAGAGAGCGTTCCGGCGTAAAGAAACGAAGTTAAAAGCGTGAACCAGTCGAGCCGCAAACCTTTTCGATAAGTGAAAATCGCGACGGTAATCGCGGCGAAAAGCGAGCGTCCGAGATTAACGGAAAATGCGTCAAGCGTCGTGTATTTGATGAAAACGCCGCCCGTACTCCAAAGTAAAACCGCCAATAGGACAAATGCTATTGGCGGAAAATTGTTTTTTTCAATTGGTAATGAATTATTCACAAAAACGTCTTAATTGTTCTCCGTCGCGCTCGAAATCGTTTCTCGCAATTTAGCGGCGGAAGTCGTCGCCGGTTCGAGTTCGACATCTTCGACATTAGCGTAGATTTTCTTGCCGAACACGCCATTCCAGGGCGGAATAACAATCGAAACCGCGCCGTTCGCTTTCGCCTGACACGCCAGACGCAAAATCGGTTTCGCCTCGTCGCCCTGCTGGTAGCCGAAAATTTTCATCTGCTTTCTTTCACGCGGCGCAACATCCGACAATTTTTCCGCACCGCCTAAAACGCCGACCCAGCAAGTTCCGCAGGCGGCTGAACGACATTCGACGGGAATCACGCCTTCACCGCAGCGCGGGTCTTTCGCCAGCCAATTCTGCGATTGGTCACGCGCCGCGCCCGACGCGATTTCTTCGTCGTCCATTAGTTTGAATTTACCGTTGGCGGAGTTTTCGTCGTAGCGCACAGTCCATTGTTTGTTAATGGTTTTCAGAAATCCGAGCAATCCCTGACCGTCGTCTTTGGCGCGTTGGCTGACAATCTGGTCAGGTGATTTTTTCATTAAATCGTTCGGCGGAGTTACTCTACCGGCGGCGTTTTTGAAAGCGTCAATGCCGACTTGCGTTAAAGTCATTAAGCCGACTGCCGCGATGCTGACGGTTAAAGATTCACTCACTTTTAATTTATCAGCCGCCGCTTTCGCAATCTGTTTGATTTCATCGGTCAGGTTTGCGTTTTCACTATTAAAAGTTTCGGCGCGATTGGAGATTTCATCTTTAACTTCCTTCCAAAACCGATGTCCGTAAAGAAATGTATGCGACGAATCAATCTGATCTTTTAATTCGTATTTGCCCTGCATAACGAATTTTTGGACGGCGACGGCTTTGTCTTCGGCGGTCTGCAAGTATCTGTATAAAGAAAGCGGGTAAAAACCAAACCAAATCTGCGCGGCATTGCGGTCAACTTCGTGAATCGCGGGAAGCACATCGGTTAAGGCTTTCAGCCAATTGGTTTCGGAATGCTTGTTGAGAAAATCTTCAAATCTGTTATTCATAATTACTGTCGGTTTAATAGGTAAATTTTATTTGCTAATCAATAGGAAAAGGGCAATTCTACAAATAATTTGGTGATTGTGCAAAGGTTCACTTGACAATGTTTTTCTCGTTTCGTATATTCTAAAGTTTCGGACAAACAAGTCTGACGCAAACCGGAGTTGAAAGACTCTAATGTTTGCTTTAAAGCGCAGGCATTTAGACATCCATAAATGCCGAACAAATATTGTGGCGTAAAACTAAACGTCGCGGGTTTTGAAAAGAAAACGCTCCAGCGTTTAGGGCAAATCAATGACAAACGATTGTTTTGCTAATCTAAATTTTAAGAAGCCACGCCACAGAAAAGTTGAAAAGGGAAAACGAGACGCGCTTTTGTAAAAGATAATTTCCCGCAGATTTTAAGTTTAAATAGTTTTTCTATTTGCGAGTAGCCGCTTGCGCTAACTGCCGAGAATGTTCGGTAAGAGGCAGGTCAGAGGTTACTGTCGTTTTTACTTTTAGAGAAAAAGAAATTATGCCGACAATCAATCAACTTGTTCGCAAAGGTCGCCAAGCCGTCAAATATAAAACTGCGAGTCCGGCTCTACAGGCGAGTCCGCAAAAACGCGGCGTTTGCACTCGTGTTTATACGCAAACTCCCAAAAAACCGAACTCCGCTTTAAGAAAAGTCGCCCGTGTGCGCCTGACTAACGGAATCGAAGTAACGACGTATATTCCGGGCATCGGACATAATTTGCAGGAACACTCGATTGTGATGATTCGCGGCGGTCGCGTCAAAGATTTGCCGGGCGTTCGCTATCACGTCATTCGCGGAACATTGGATTCAAGCGGCGTTGCCAATCGTAATCAATCGCGCTCCAAATACGGTGCGAAACGCCCGAAAGGAGCCGCCGCACCGAAAGGAAAGAAATAACTGAAATCTAATTTTTATCGCTGTGAATCAGTGATATTGTTTGAAAGATTATGCCAAGAAGAAGAGTTGCAGGAAAAAGAGAAGTTTTACCGGACCCGGTTTACAACAGCATAATGGTGACGAAATTCATCAACGGCATTATGTTGAAAGGAAAAAAATCAATCGCCGAAGGTATATTTTACGGCGCGATGAATAAGGTTGCCGATAAATCCGGCGAAGAGGCTTTGAAAGTTTTTAAGAAAGCAATTGATAACGTCGCGCCCGCTCTGGAAGTTAAATCGAGACGTATCGGCGGCGCAACTTATCAAGTTCCGCTCGAAGTTTCCCGCGACCGGCGCGGCACATTAGCGATTCGCTGGATTGTCACCAACGCCCGCAAACGCGGTGAAAAAACGATGGAAGATCGTTTAGTCGGCGAGTTGCTCGACGCAACCAACAATCGCGGTAACGCCGTCAAGAAACGCGACGATGTTCTTCGGATGGCGGATGCGAATAAGGCTTTCGCGCATTACAGATTCTAGACAGTTATCAGTTATTAGTGAACAAAAACTGATAACTGGTAACTGTTGACTGATAACTGAAGTAAGATGGCAAACATAAGTTTAGACAAATACAGAAACATCGGCATTATGGCGCACATTGACGCGGGTAAAACCACGACAACCGAGCGTGTGCTTTTCTATACGGGCGTTTCGCACAAAATCGGCGAAGTTCACGAAGGAACGGCGACGATGGACTGGATGGAACAGGAACAGGAACGCGGCATCACGATTACCTCAGCCGCGACGACTTGTTACTGGACGCGCAACGGAGCCGAACATCGCATTAACATTATTGATACGCCCGGTCACGTTGATTTTACGATGGAAGTCGAACGCTCTTTGAGAGTTCTCGACGGCGCGGTTGCCGTGTTTGACGGCGTTGCCGGAGTCGAGCCGCAATCGGAAACGGTTTGGCGGCAAGCCGATAAATATAAAGTTCCGCGTATTTGTTTTATTAACAAATTAGACCGCGCCGGTGCGTCGTTTGACCGTTCGTTTCAATCAATCATTGACCGTTTGGGCGCGAACGCCGTCGCCCTTCAAATTCCGATTGGACTCGAAGAAAAACTTCAAGGTGTCGTTGATCTAATCACGATGAAAGGTCTGATTTGGAATGACGAAACCAAAGGTGCCGAATATCAAATTACCGATATTCCCGCTGATTTAGTTGAAGCGGCGAAAGAAGCCCGCGAAAAATTAGTCGAAGCCGTCTCGTCTATTGATGACGATTTGATGGAAAAGTATTTGGAAGGCGCGGAGATTTCCGAAGCTGAAATCCGCAAAGCACTTCGCAAAGGAACGCTCGAAATGAAAATCGTTCCGGTCGTCACCGGCTCGGCGTTCAAGAATAAAGGCGTTCAAACTTTGCTCGATGCCGTAGTTGATTATCTGCCGAGTCCGCTTGATGTTCCACCGATTGAAGGAATCAACCCGAAAACTCAGGAAATGGAACCGCGCGAAGCCAGTGCGACCGCGCCGTTCTCAGGCTTGGTTTTCAAATTGATGGCTGACAAACATCTCGGACAGCTTTCATTCGTTCGCATTTACAGCGGCACGGTCACAGCCGGTTCTTACGTTTATAACACGATTAAAAACCAGAAAGAGCGCGTCGGGCGTTTGATGCTGATGCACGCCAACAAACGTGAAGATATTGATTCCGCGTCGGCGGGCGAAATCGTCGCCATCGGCGGAATGAAAAACGTCACGACGGGCGATACGATTTCCGACGAAAACAAACATATTATTCTCGAATCAATGGAATTTCCCGATCCGGTGGTGCGCGTCGCCGTCGAGCCGAAAACTCGCCAAGATCAGGATAAAATGGGCATTGCCCTCAATCGTCTGGCACAGGAAGACCCAAGTTTCAGAGTCTCCAGCGACCACGAAACCGGACAGACGATTATCGCCGGAATGGGCGAACTGCATCTTGAAATTATCGTTGACCGGATGAAGCGTGAATTTGGTGTCGAAGCGAATGTTGGAAAACCGCAAGTTGCTTACCGCGAAACCATAACAGCGAATGCTCCGGGCAAAGAAATTTACAAAAAACAATCGGGTGGTCGCGGCAAATTCGGTCACGTCGAACTCGAAATCGAACCGGCTCCGGGCGAAGGTTTTGTCTTTGAAGATAAAGTCACCGGCGGCTCAATTCCACGACAGTTTATCAAACCGACGATGGAAGGTGTCAGAGACGCGATGAAACGCGGCTATCTGGCGGGTTACGAGTTGGTAGATATTCGCGTGAAACTTCTCTTCGGTTCGTATCACGAAGTTGATTCGGACGAAATTTCGTTTAACTTGGCTGGCTCGTTTGCGTTTCAAGATGCGGTGAAAAAAGCCAAGCCGGTTTTGCTCGAACCGATTATGCGAATTGAAGTGGTTACGCCCGATGAGTATATGGGCGCGGTCAACGGTGACCTGAATCGTCGTCGCGGACATATTGAAAAAATGGAGCCGCGTATTGGCAATGTCCAAGTCGTTACCGCATTTGTTCCGCTTTCGGAAATGTTCGGCTATACGACGGATTTACGATCTGCGACGCAGGGACGCGCCACTTCGACAATGCACTTTGAAAGATACGACCAAGCACCGCGCAATGTCGCAGAAGAAATTATTGCAAAAGTGAAAGGCTCAGCAGCTTAAAGAAAGTTTGGAAGGCGTAAAAGTTTTTGGCAATTGAAATTAAATAATTTTTCAAGACGAGAGGAAAAAGAGAAATGAGCAAAGAGAAATTCGACCGCAGCAAACCGCACGTTAATATCGGGACTATCGGACACGTCGATCACGGAAAGACGACTTTGACGGCGGCGATTACCAAAGTGCTGGCGAAGCATAATCCGAAGATCGTCGTGCGGGCGTTTGATTCGATTGACAACGCCCCGGAAGAGAAGGC
>JAJAZE010000606.1 GCA_026785925.1 Pyrinomonadaceae bacterium | reverse complement strand
GAAATCTGCACGAAGCGGCGGACGTTTTTGGCGCGCGCCGCGTCGAGCAAAATCTGCGTTCCGAGAACATTCGTCAAAACGAATTCGCTCGCCGAAGCGATTGAACGGTCAACGTGCGATTCGGCGGCGAAATTGAAAATCGCGTCCGTTTCATCCGGCAAAGCGTTCAAAACCTCTTCTTTTCGGCAGATGTCGCCTTTAATGAATCGGTGGCGCGTTTCGTCCAGGTCTTGCAGGTTTTCCAGATTGCCCGCGTAAGTCAGCGCGTCGAAATTAACGATTTTAACGTCGGCGGTTTCTTCCAAAATCAGGCGAATAAATGCCGAGCCGATAAAGCCCGCGCCGCCGGTCACGAAGATAGTTTTCATAATTAAAATTGTGGGCAGTCGGCAGCAGCAGTAAGCAGAAAAGGCGCAACGCCTTATCACAAACCGCCGACTGTTGCTGCCTACTTGTTTAGTCGCCGCATCTGCCGGAGCAAAACGTCGGCGTGTTTTTTCGGCGAATTGATGTTTTTCAGAACGATGCGACTGCCGGTTTCGCCCGCGTTTTCGATTATCAGATTGCCGAAGCCGAGCATTCTCTGCGGCACGGTCGCCGAAACCGTCACGTCCTGAATCGTTCGCAGCGGCACGTTGCGCGTAGTTTTGGAAATCAAACCTTCGTCAATCTGAATCTTTGAATCGGTCAAAGTGTAGCGCACGATTTTATGTTTCAAATGATAAAACGCTGGAATCAGCAACAGGGAAAGTCCGGCGATTACCAGCATCCAAGCCGGAACCGATGGGATAAAGACGCTAAAAAAAGCGACCAGCAGCAACGCTCCCAAAATCGTCAGACCGTAGCCGATTTTGACAAACATCAGCGTCGGGCTGATCGAAAAAATTTGCTTTTCGGCATCTTCCGGCTCAATTGTTTCCAATTTTTCGATTGGCTGGCTGGTTATCGAACGAGCGATGCGCGTTTGCTCTTCCGCTTCGAGCAGCGCACCGCATTTCTGGCAATAAATTGCTTCATCCGAATTTTTCGCGCCGCACTTGATACAAAACATAAAATTGGTTTCAGGTTTAAGGTTTAAAGTTCAAGATGCAAAACCAACTTTGAATCTTAAACTTTGAACTTTCCGCAATAATACAGGAATTATGTTTTTCGCACAAAAAAACGCGGCTGGAAAATACCCAGCCGCAAGCCTTTTTCAGACCAGAGGAGAAAAAATTCAGTTATCAGTCAACATTTATTTTATTGCGATGACTGATAACTGATGACCGCTATTGGTTGACCAGACGCATTCTGCCGTCCGAGGTGCGAATCGCCAGCGCATTGCGTTCCAAAGCCGTTAAAGGTGCGGCGACTTTCATTTCCAATTTGAGGGCTTGTTTGTCGGAGACTTTGCGAACGATTTTCGCCAGATTCGGATTGTTAATCGAATTATATCTGGCTCCGATGCGGCGCACATATTCCTGCGTTTCACGATACGGCGGAATCTGGTTGCCGTATTTCATCACCGCGCCTTCACCCGCGTTATAACCGGCAAGCGCGAGGGAAACGTCGCCGCCGAATTTGTCGAGCAGCCAGCGCATATATTTCACGCCCGCATCAATGTTCTGCTTTGGATTGTAAATGTCCGTCACGCCGAAACGAATCGCCGTTCCCGGCATCAACTGCATCAAACCGCGTGCGCCTTTGTAAGATGTCGCTTTTAATTTGAAGCCCGATTCCTGGTGCATCTGCGCGTAAATCAGCAGCGGGTCAATTCTATAACGAATCGAAGAAGTCGTAATATATGAATCAATAATCGCGTCGCCGGTGGTGAACGCACCCATCGTGTTTCCCGCTGCCATCACGAGTCTCGAATAATTTGTCGGCTGTCTCAAATTCAAATTATCAGTGACATAAACTTTCGGTGTCACCAACGCGGTTTTTTTCACCAGCTTCTTGTTTTTCGCCTCAATCAGCGGCGCAATCGTCGGTGTTACGACCTTTACGCCGCGCTCAGTGTCGAAATTGTCGAAAACTCTGGAACGACTCTGAGCAATGGTCGGGATGGCTAAGAGGCACAAAACAGATAAATTTAATAAAATCTTTTTCATTAATTATTTTCCCTGAATGTTTTTCAGCGGCTGGAAATCTCAACAATTTCCGGTGCTGTAAAAGTGTGAAAATTTATTATATTTTCGGGAATTTGCGCGGAAATCTTATGCGCTACTCTATTAAAAAAGGGTAATGCTTTTACAATTCCAAAGAATTTTTAATAAAATTTAACAAGTTTTTGCAGAACTTATATTTTTGCGCGGCAACTTTCCTAATTTTTAACTTTCGCCGAATTCATTTATCTTTAATCTATGCTTTACCTGTCGCAAATTCTGGCGCGTCCGATTTTCGATGCCGAAGGTGAAAAAATCGGCGTGATCAAAGATGTCATCGTGCGTTACGGCGAGGAAGATTATCCGCCGGTGATCGGCTTGGTGGCGCGTTTCCGGCGGCGTTTGTTTTTTATGCCGCGAGTCAAAATTGCTTCGCTCAACGAAAGCGGCGGGCGGATGAATTCGCAAGTGATTGATTTGCATCCGTTCACCCGGCGGACGGGCGAAGTTTTGCTGGCGAAAGACGTGCTTGATAATCAATTGATTGACGTTGACGGCAAGCGCGTGGTGCGCGTCAACGACGTGCAGATTATCGAGGTCGCGGGCGAATGGCGCGTCAGCGGCGCAGATGTCAGCCTTCAGGGATTTATGCGCCGCCTGCTGCCGAACGGACTTTATTTTGCCAAACGTGCCGTCGAGGTCATTGATTGGGCGGATGTCGGTTATCTCGCCACCGACAAAGCGACCGCCGCCGTGCAGTTAAAATCTTCCAAAGACAAATTGGCGCGGCTGCATCCGGTCGAAATCGCGCAGCTTGCCCAAACTCTCTCGCCGATTCACCGCACGGAAATTGTCGAATCGCTCGACGACGAAATCGCCGCCGACACGCTCGAAGAAATGTCCACCGAAAATCAAGCGCGAATTCTCGAAGAAATGGACGAGGAACGCGCCGCCGACATTTTAGAAGAAATGTCGCCGGACGACGCGGTTGACGTGCTGGGCGAGATGTCAGAGGAAAAAGCCGAAGAGCTTTTCAACCTGATGGAAGCCGACGAGCAAGCCGATGTCGCCGAGCTTCGCGTTTTTGATAAAGATACGGCGGGCGGTTTGATGACGACGGAATTTGTCGCTTTTCCGCAGAACTTAACCGTTTCACAGGCGATTGTGCGGCTGCGGGAAATGGCGGAAACGCCCGCGATGATTTATTACCTTTATGTGGTCGAGAAGGAAAATTCGTGGAAAATCGTCGGCTTGATTTCGCTTCGCAATCTGATTTTAGCCGACCCGACTTTGCCGCTT
>JAJAZE010000605.1 GCA_026785925.1 Pyrinomonadaceae bacterium | reverse complement strand
GTCTGCGACAATCAAACAAAAGCCGATATTTGATTGCATAATTCTCAAGTTTTTTTCATCAACAGGTAATCTCATATTCTTTATTTATCTTATTTTTGACTCTTTTTATCAATTCAGTTTAATCTGACAAAGTAGAATTAATTGATTGATTAAATCTTCGCCGCTCGTCGTGCGGTAAATTTGTTCGTCAACGCCTTTGAAAACGCCTTCGATTTGTTCATCGAGTTCGGTGCGGTCGGTAACAATCAGCACACGCGAATCCGGCAAATTTTCGCGTATCCATTTCGCAATCCAAACCATCGCCAAAGATTTGCCAGAGCCTTGCGTGTGCCAGATGATTCCGCCTTCGCGTCGTTTCAAAAACTTTTGCGTCTCTTTCACACCGAAGTATTGATTATGGCGGCAGATTTTTTTGATGCCGCCGTCGAACACGATAAAGTTGTGCAGAATCTCCAAAAATCTTTTTTTATCGCAAAGCTGTAAAAGATGGCGGTCAAGCAGATTTTCTTTTGCGCCAATTTCCGTCTCGCCTTCTTCCTTCGATTTCAGATAATACTTTTCGGGCGTTTCGATTACGCCGTAACGCAAGCCTTCGGTGTCGTTGCCCGCCATTACAATTTGAATCGTCGAGAAAAACGGTCTGATAAATCTATCGGTTTGATTGTCGAGATTTTGGCGAATGCCTTCGGACACGGAAACGATACTTCGTTTTAATTCCAGAACGCCGAGCGCGATGCCGTTGACATACAGCACGACATCGGGACGTTTGGTGTTCTCGCCTCTGATAGTAACTTCTTCGGCGACGGCAAAATGATTTTTTTCGGGATTTTTCCAATCAATCAGCCAAACGGTTTGATTATTTTCGCCAACGCCTTCGGAAACTTTCACGCCGTAACGCAGAAGCGTATAAACTTCCTTGTTGATGTCGTATAAACTTTTGATTTGGTCGCCCGCCGTATTGGTCAACTCGCGGATTGCCCGCGTGATGAGCGTTTCCGAAACGCCTCGCTCGGTTAAATAATCGCGCAGAAGTTTTTCTTCGATGTGGCTGTTGTTTTCGCGGTCTTTCCAATCGCCTAAGTTTTTATAACCTAAACGGTCGGTAAATAATTCAACCACGCGGTTTTGCGTCGGTCTTTCAAGTTGTCCTACGATTGTCATATATTTTGAGAATAAAAAAGCCCGACAAGTTTTTTCGGGGCAATAACTCTTGCATCATCTCTTGCTTGCCGGTTTTATTTTTCAGTCGGCGGATGATTTCCAATTACAAACAAAGCGCGTCTTAAATTGACTAAGCCGATTCGGTTGAGTTTTAAGGCTTTGACTGTCGCCCGACCTGTTGCGGTAATGCCGAAAACTTCGGTAAAGTCTGCGCTCCAAGCAAAATGTTCGTTCCAAATTTGTTTTCGCGGATTGAAAAGCCGCGCCTTAGTTTCGGTTATTTCGTCCGCAAATTCGGTTCGGGTGGCTTTGAAAGCATTGCAGCCTTGACAAGCCAACGCAAGATTTTCAGCCGTCGTTTCTCCGCTCAAGGCTTTTGGCAGAATATGTTCAAAACAAAAAGGCTGCGGAGAAAAGTTTTCAGGAATTCGACAATATTCACAAATTCCCTTTGCTCTTTTTTTGACTAAATTCCGCAGTTTGACCGCGATGTATTCACTCATAATCGGGCAAGGTTAAACCGACTTGCTGCATTGCCGTTTGAAAACTAACGCCGCGCAAATCAGCCAGTGCAACAACGGCGTTTATTCTTTTGGCGTGAATTTCTTCGAGTTTTTCGATGAGTTCGGCTAATTCGGCAAAGCCTTCCGATAATAGTTTTTCTTCGTCGCGTAAAGTTTGGAGTTCTTTCATTCGCTTCAAATTTTTATCGGGCAGAGTTTTTTGAATAATCCGCAAAAGTTTGGTTTCTTCGCCTGAAAGATGCGGAGCGATTCGCTCGGCGCGGACAGCCAAAACATTGCCGACCAATTTTTCCAATTCGTCCAAAGGCATTGTTTGAACGGCGGAAAGTATTTGTTGCGAAGATAGATTTTGTTGCGTGTTCATAGTTTTACTCTGATTCGTATATTTTCGGCTCAAACTAAATGCTTGTCAATGTTTTCGGTTGCAGAAGCCCGCACGAAGTAAGGGCGAAAGAAAGCACACTTACTCTGTGCGTGTTTCTGCATTATCAAACCAGCCGCGTTTTCCCCATCAGCAATTCCTGCATCATTCCCTGCTTGACGGCTTTATATTTGGCTTGCCGGGTTTCCAACGCTTCGGTTTCCGCATCCATCTCGCTCAGGATTTGGGCGATGGCTTTTTGTTCAATTAGCGGCGGAATTATTGTTGGATATTGACCAACTGATTCTTGAGAGATTCCAAAAAAAGTTGAGCCAGATTTGGTTAATTCGATATAATCCTTAAATAACTTTGAACCTAATTGATAATAGATGTTCCGATAAAGTTAAAAGTAGTTAAGCTACTGCTCGTTCTTTGAAAATCTTAGTTTATCAAATCGGCAAATTGAATCAGTCCGACGATTGCCGATGCGGTCATCGAAAATAATCCGGTGGCTAATCTATATTCATCTCTTAATATCCG
>JAJAZE010000604.1 GCA_026785925.1 Pyrinomonadaceae bacterium | reverse complement strand
GTGACGAACGTGCAGGACGAAATCGAAACTATCGTCGAAGATTTAACGCCGATTCAGATTACGATTGACGATCCGCCGGTCGTGCGTGAATTGCACGATTTGCGCGAAAGCATCAACGGGAAAAATTACGGCGAATACTATCACGACGCGCTGGAAAACCGGGAAGAACTGTTCACGATGTTCAATCTCGGCTTGATTTCGCTGGAAGCTAAAGGCAAAGGCGAAGTTCTTTTCTGGGATGTCTGTGAACGCGCCGACGAATTTGCCCAGCAGAAAAAATACGTCGCCGAAGAATTCGACGATTTGCGGAAACTGCTGTGCGCGAAATATCTAACGAACTTTTCGGTGTTTCGCTCGATGCCGGACAATTGGGCATTAGAACAGCTTTTTCCGATTATCCCGATTCACAAACTGAATAAAAAGCCGACCGAATACGCGACGCTTTGCGACATCACCTGCGATTCGGACGGCATCGTGGATAAATTCGTTGATCTGCACGATGTCAAAAAAGTTTTGCCGCTGCATAAATTAGTCAAAGGCGAGCCGTATTATTTGGCGATGATGCTCGTCGGGGCGTATCAGGAAGTGATGGGCAACAATCACAATCTGTTCGGTGTGCCGCACGAAGCGCACATTCACATCGGCGAAGACGGCTACATTATCAAAAAAGTGATTCAGGGCGCGACGCTCGGCGATTCGCTGGCGACCGTCCGCTTTGACACGGCGACGCTGCACGATCAATTCAGAAAAATCGTGATGCAGAGAATTAAAGACGGCGCAGTTTCGTCAAAAGAAGGCGACAAACTAATCGAATTTTACGAAACGCAGTCTGACGGATATACATATTTATCGCCGAATGGAACGGAATAAGTTGTCGGAGAAAAGTTTTATGGCAGACGTTACGCAATGCCTGAAATGCGGCGGTGGCAGATTACGCGACGGGTTTATTCTCGACCACATTGAAGAAGCTAAGAACCAGCAAACGTGGATCGAAGGAATCCCTGAACCGTCCACTTGGTCGGGCGTGAAAACTTCCAACCGCGCAGCATATAAAGTGCGGGCGATACGTTGCGTCGAGTGCGGATTTTTAGAATTTTACGCTGACCGAAAAGATGAAAACGGCGGCGAATTGATTAGTATTTTTTAATAAATTTTTATTTTACAACTTGGAGAATTTTATGGTAGCTCAAAAAAAATCGAAGGCTTCAAAATTTTTGACCGTTCCGACTCGACCGATTCCGGTTGATCGTGATCGGTCGGTGGCGGGACTCTTGGAAAAAATGGAAGGCGCGGGATTCGGCGCGAAACAATTGGCGGAAGCGCATCGCATCTGGCTCGATATGCTCGACGACAATTCGACGATTTATCTGTGCGGTTCGGGAAATCTGATTCCTTCAGGAATGCGGCGTTTGTTGGCGTATGTGATAAAAAACCGTTTCGTGGACGTGATTGTGATGTCGGGAACGGTTTTGTTTCACGATATTCACGAAATTCTGGGGCGCAATCATTATCAAGCGCACCCTTCGATGTCCGATGAAGAACTCGAAGCGTCCGATGTCGCGCGAATCGGCGATTTGCTGGCGAACATTGACGAATATCACGAAGCTGACGAATGGGTCGGCAGCGTTATCAACCAACTCGAACTTTCGCGGTCTTATTCGGTGCGCGAATTTCTCCATCTGTTAGGACGCGAACTCGCGGAAATCGCGCACGAAGACGGCATTTTGACCGCCGCTTATAAATCGCGCATTCCCGTCTACTGCCCGGATATTCTGTCAAGTCCGCTATCGGTCGGCATCGCCCGCGCCCGCTTTGAAAAGAAAGTCCAGTTTAATTTCGACATCACGCAGGACACAATGGAGATGATGATGATTGCCCAAAAAACACGCAATTCCGGCATCATCACGCTCGGCAGCGTATGCAGTCAGGCGATGGTTAATATGGCGGAAATCTCGTCGTATATCACGCGCACCACGCCGCGCGGACACAAATATGCTGTTTCGATCACGACCGATTCCGTGCCGCTCGACACGCGCACACCTTCGTTCAGCGGAACGCACACGGGAACTTTCGGCAAACTATTGAAAACCGCAACAACGGCGTATGTCCCGTCTGATCCGTCAATCGCTTTGCCGATGATTATCACGGCACTGTCGCAAACCGCCGCGAAATTTATGAAAGGCAGAAAACGTCCGACCTTCAGTTTTCAAGGCAAGGATTTAGGAATTGACGTTCCCTAACAGTTATCAGTCAACAGTTATCAGTTATCAAATTTTAGGATTTAACTGATAACTGTTAACTGATAACTGATGACTGATTATGAGTGAGTCAGCAGATTTGCCGATGAATTTCGGCGGCATCGAAGAAAAAGAGTTTTCCGATTACGAAACTTCGCAGGTTTTAATTTTCCCCGTTTCATATGAAGGCACGGTTTCCTACGGCGGCGGAACGGGCGCGGGCGCGATGGCGATTGTGGATGCTTCGCGCAATATGGAACTTTACGAAGAAGAAACCGACGCAGAAGTTTATAAAATCGGGATTCACACTTTGGACGAATTCAAACCGCTTGAAACGCCCGAAGCGATGATGAACGCGCTTTATGAAGAAACGAAAACGCTTTTGAGAGCGGGAAAATTCGTTTGTATGCTCGGCGGCGAACATTCGGTTTCCGCGCCCGTCATTCGCGCTCACGCGGAAAAATTTCATAATATCTCGATTTTGCAGATTGACGCGCACGCCGATTTGCGGGACGAATACGACGGCACGCCGCACTCGCACGCTTCGATTATGGCGCGGTCGGTTAAGGATTTGAAAATTCCGGCGGTGCAGGTCGGCATTCGCTCGCTATCGTCCGAAGAGGCTCGCAGTTTGAGCGAAATTCCGACGAAAATTTATTGGGCGCGGGATATTGTCGGGCGCACCGATTGGATTGACTCGGCGATTGAAAATTTAACGGAAAATGTTTATCTGACAATTGATATTGACGGACTCGATCCGTCTTTAGTTCCGACCACCGGAACGCCCGAACCCGGCGGTCTCGGTTGGTATGAAGTTCTAACTTTAATCCGCAAACTCGCCGAAAAACGCCGCATTGTCGGAATGGATTTGGTCGAGTTTGCCAAAACCGACAATTCCGACGCGCCCGCTTTTCTCTGCGCCAAACTCGTCTATAAAACGCTCGCCTATATTTACCGGAACGACACGCCGAAAGTTATCGGCGGAAAATAAACCAGCCGTCAATAAGACCGACGATTCAAGTCTGGACTATTGACGGCTGGCTTTCCGCAATTTCAATCTATTCCCCTCGGACTTATCTACGCAGATGATGTGGCACGCTCGTGACGACGATATTGGGCGAAAATAATAATTTGCCTTTGATTAACAGCGTCGTTTGATTGTGCAGAAGTTGCTGCCACCACGCACGCGGCACAAATTCCGGCAAAACAACGGTCGTCATCGAATTTTTATGGTTCTCGGCTTCATCGTTGATAAATTTTAAAAGCGGCGTGGTTATTGAGCGATACGGCGATTCGAGAATGTGAAGCGGAATGCCTTCGCCCCAAATTTCCCATTGCTGTCTTATTTCTTCAGTGTTCGCCGGATTAATTTCGACGTAAATCGCGGTGACGGTCGCGTTTCCGTTTCCGTTCAGGCTTTTCGCGTATCTTAACGCCGGCAAAACTCCGCGATGAATACCCGAAACGGGAACGATGATACGATTCGTCAGCGGCGCGGCAGTCGGCGGCTGAGAGACTTTATCGAGCGACAACTGCGCGGCGACCATTCGGTAATGCCCGTGAATCGCCCGAAACATCACCACAATCAATGGAATAAGAACGATGACCGCCCACGCGCCGTGTGTGAATTTCGTCGTGCCGATGACGAGCAAAACCGCGAAAGTGACGACTGCGCCCAAGCTGTTGATAATAATCGAAAAAATCCAATTGCCGCCTTCGTCGCGTTCGATGGCTTTGAGGCGTTCCAGTTTATGACTCGCGGCACTCGGGTCTTCGGTGCGGTGTAGGTGTTCGGCTTCTTCCTGTTCGATAATTCGCGCCTTCGCTTCTTCGGATTTTCGCAGGCGAAGCCAATGAACGATCATTCCCGATTGGGAAAGCGTGAAAGAGAGAAAAACGCCGAGCGCGTAAAGCGGCAGCATCGCCTGTTCCTGCCCGCCGAAGATGACGATGAGAAAGATTGAAAGAATAGCGAGGATGACGATGCCGTTGGAAAAGACGAGCTTGTCGCCGCGATTGGCAAACTGGCGCGGCAGAAACCGGTCAGCCGCAAGTAGACTTGCGAGACGCGGAAAATCCGCATAAGCGGTGTTCGCCGCTAAAATCAAAATCGCCGCCGTCGCCGCCTGCACAAAATAATAAAAAATGCCTGTGCCGAATGTGTGCCGCGTCATCAATGAAACCAGAGTTTCATCGGGCGATGGATGCGCGTTGATTTTAAAGGCAAGAAAACCTGTTCCCAAGACCAGAACAACCATAATCGCCGCCATCCAGGTCAGCGTTTTAGCGGCGTTTTTCGATTCGGGTTCCTTAAAAGCCGGAATGCCGTTCGAGATTGCCTCGACTCCGGTCAGAGCGGTGCAGCCCGCCGCGAAAGCCCGCATCAGCAGCCAGACAAGCGCGAAACCGGTCAACCCGCCTTGCGCGATACCGCCTACCGATTCGTCGAAGTGAAGCGCGTCGGCAGCCGGAGTCGGAATCACGTCGCCGGTCGTCAGGTAATGATAGAACCCAACAACGACGAGCGCGAGCATCGCAACAATAAAAAGATAGGTCGGACCGGCGAAAATCGCGCCCGACTCGCGCACGCCGCGCAGATTGACGAGCGTGATAAAAACAACCAGCGTGATACAGATTGCCACTCGATGGTCTTGCAAAAACTCGAACCTCGTTCCCTGCACCGCCGACGTTAAAGCTGCGACACCGGCGGAAATCGAAACGGCAACCGTCAGAATGTAATCAATCAAAAGGGATGCGCCCGCGACGAGTCCCGGCGTTGTTCCTAAATTATCTTTAGCGACGATATACGCGCCGCCGCCTGACGGATAAGCGTGAATCGTCTGCCGATATGACAAAACAAGAATACCGAGCAAAACCGTAATGCCGATAACAATCGGAACCAGATAGCCGGTCGCAATCGTTCCCGCCGCGAGCAGAACGAGCAGAATCGCTTCGGTCGAATAAGCGACCGACGAAAGCGGGTCTGATGAAAATACCGCTAGAGCAGTTTTGTTATTTAATCTTTCGTGCTGCGCCTGCTCGGTTGAAATTGGATTTCCAACCAGGTAACGCTTGAGTGATTTCAACATATTTTTATATTAAAAGTTATATCCGAGTTCAAATAGAAAAAAGTGATTGCCTTTTTTCGCATCGGCGTTGCCGATTGAATAAGCAAAATAGCCGGTCAACTGTGGGTTGAATTTGTAAGCCGCGCCCGGCGTGAAATATCCGTTTGAATGTTTGCCCGTCAGCCAATCCGTCGAAACGGTCAGTTTTGAATTTACAGTTTGTTCAATCGAAAATTGTCCACCGCCGCGTGCCGCATTCTGCACGACGACGTTCTTGGAAAAGACAAACGCGCCCGCTGTGACTCTAATATTTGTTTTGAAACTTTTGGCGACCGCCGCGTAGGTGTAAGTTCCGAAATTGTAAGACTTATTTCGTACCGGAATATAAAAATTGTTTCCCGCAAAAAGTGTCAGGTCTTTCTTTTTGTTTTGGTAGAAACGATATTTCACCGCCGGAACAAGCGTCGTCGCGTCTGTTCCCGGATTAACATTTCCTATTAAATTCAAACCGACTTCGACGTTTCCGCCTGCACCGACGACAAAACGCGGCACAAATGACAAAAACCGACGCAGCGCGTCTTGATTGTTCGGCTTAAAGCTCGCGTCGAATTCAAGATAAACCTTGCCTTTGTCTAAAATGTCTGCTGACGGAACATTAAAAACTGTTTGTTGCGCGGCGGCGTTCATTACGCAGACGATATAAAAACCGATTAAAATCGTAAGGATTCGAGTCATAAAATTTTTGTCATATTCTGTTCTAACTTTTGTTCGCCGATCAATCCGGGATTTTCGGCAACACACTTTTCATTTCGCCTTTTTCTCCTTTTCGATTAAGTCGAGAAAGTGCGAACCGATTGTTACTAACACAAATGCCGCTGCTAACAAAAAAACTTCAAAACCGAGAAAACTCATTTTGTCAATAAACGAGACCGCCGAAAGGATCAATCCGGTCAGCATCAAAAAAAAACCGCCGATGATTCCGCCGACTGCTCCGATAAGATAAGAAATTTTTGTATTTTTTGATTTAGCAATCTCTTTTTCCATATCTGCGTAATGCCTCAATAAAAAGTTAAGAGGGGAAATTTTGGCTCTATCAAAATCGGTAAACCTTTTATTTTCAATAGGGGCTTTTTCAATAATTCTTGTCTGTAACTTTTAGTTGAGGCATTACATATCTGCCTGATACATATTTTTCGCTCCAAATAAAAAAGGCGCGAAGCACCAACGGCAACGCGCCTTCTCAGGCTTTATTCCCTTGTCCTTCTCTTCCTGCCTGCGAGGTTAGCTGACGGGCTGGAAGTAAAGAAGTCTTCCGCATTTTTCTCAAAAAATCCTTCGCCCCAAATGTTGGTTCCCCGCGCCTTTTTTTTCGCAAAAGGCTTCGGCGACAAATTTTCAACAGTTACAGACTACGTGATTACATATAAAAAATGTGTGAGAAAGTTATAAAAATTTCATAAAAATTTGAGGGGAAGTTTTAGCCGCGAACAAACACAAAATTCACGACCGGCAAATCAAATTTTCCGGCTAAATATATTTTCTTTTTTGTGTTGGTTCGTGTTTGTTTGCGGCTAATTCTCTTTCGGAATAAAGCGATAGCCGATCCAAGGCTCAGTCAAAATATATTTCGGATGTGAAAAATCCTTCTCAATTTTTTTACGCAGCGAACCGACTAAAACGCGCAGGGCTTCGGGCGATTCGGCGTAATAATCGCCCCAGATTTTTTTCAGCAAAATTGTATGAGTTAAAACTTTGTCGGGATTTTTCATCAGAAAGGCGAGCAAATCAAATTCTTTCGGCGTGAGATGAACTTCAACGCCGCGCACTGTAACTTTGCGCGCGGCAAAATCAATCGAAAAATCACCCGCTTCTGCCGCAATTCCGCCTTTTTCGGGCAGACGGCGCAGCGCGGCGCGAACCCGCGCCAGCAGTTCGCTCGACCCGAAAGGCTTGGTGATGTAATCGTCCGCGCCCGCGTCCAATACTTCGACAATCGTTTTTTCTTCGTCGCGGACGGACACTATGATAATCGGAGTCAGAGAAATTTCGCGCAGTCGGCGGCAAAATTCCAAACCGTTCATATTAGATGTTCCGACAAAGTTAAAAGTAGTTAAGCTACTGCTCGTTCTTTGAAAATCTTAGTTTATCAAATCGGCAAATTGAATCAGTCCGACGATTGCCGATGCGGTCATCGAAAATAATCCGGTGGCTAATCTATATTCATCTCTTAATATCCG
>JAJAZE010000603.1 GCA_026785925.1 Pyrinomonadaceae bacterium | reverse complement strand
GCACAGTCAAATCAGTCCACAAATTCGAGGGCGCGGTCAGGCGAAAATTTCCGCTTTTCGACTTTTCCCAATCTTTCGGCTCGCCGTTTTCGGTGTAAGGCGCGACGACTTTGCGCTTGATTTTAACGGCGGCGGCATCGAAAAAATAATCGTCCGTGACGGTGAAAAACCAGATGTCTTCCGAACTGTTTTTCCAGTTTTTACTCGCGCCGCGCCCTTTTTCGCGTTCCCAGGTAATGCGGTTTCGCAACTGAAAATACTTGCTCCCGACGCGCTGAATCGCCGAAGACGAACGCCAATCGCCGCAAATGTAAACCGTCGCCGTCGGCTTTAACAATCGAACGGTTTTTGAAAGCCAAACGTCGAGCCACGTTTCGTAATCGGCGGCGGAGATTTGCTTGAAAGAGTTTTCGCCGAAGTTTTTCGTCAAATTATACGGCGGATCGGCAAACACCAAATCAAACTTATTGGCGGGCAGTTTTTCGAGAATTTCAAAAGCGTCGCCGCAGATGGTTTTGTTGCGAAAATCGGTTGTATCAGTTACCGAAAAAATCAGACGCGACCGGTAAATTTCGATTTCTTCCGCGCTGAGTTCGATGGTGCGGTTGCGCGGTGCGCGTGATTTTTCGCTGCTGAAACTCATATCAATCGGCGAGCAAAAGCGCGGCGAGCAGTGCGGCGCGTTTGGGAATGTCCGAAACGTAAATAAATTCTTCGAGCGTGTGTGCGCCGCCGCCCGCAATGCCCAAACCGTCGAGAACCGGAACGCCCAACGCGCCGACGAAATTGCCGTCCGACGCGCCGCCGACCTGCGTTTCGCCGAGTTTGTAGTTGAATTCGAGAGCGATTCGACGAGCTTTTTCGTAAAGATTAACGACGGCGGCGGTTCGCTCCAGCGGCGGGCGATTAATTTCACCGGTCAGCGAAAGCGAAACCTTTTGATCGAAACTTGGCAGGTTTCTCAGCATCGTTTCGATGCGTTCCGCTTCGCTGATCGAAGCGAACCGGACATCAATCGAGCAAGTCGCGTTTTCGGGAATGACATTGGTCGTCGTGCCGCCGCTGATCGTGCAGACGTTCGCCGTCGTGCCTTTTTCCGAATCATTAAGTTGGTGAATGCGCTGAATTTGGCGGGCGATTTCGAGAATCGCCGACGCGCCCTTTTCCGGTTCGAGTCCGGCGTGCGCGGGAATGCCGTGCGCGTTCAAAATGTAGTTTCCCGTGCCTTTGCGCCCGGTTTTTACTCTGCCGTCCGCCGAAGGTTCGCAGACGAGGCACAACTCCGATAAAACCGCTTCGCGTTCGACGATGGCGCGTCCGGTCGGCGAGCCGATTTCTTCATCGCACGACAGTAAAATCGTGATCGGACGTTTCGGGCGCAGCTTCAATTCATCGAAAGCCCGCAGAATTTCAAGCATCACGACGCAATTCGCCTTCATATCGAAAATGCCCGCGCCGAAAAATTTATCGCCGACAATTCTCGTAGAATTTTGCGTTTTGGTTCCAATCGGGTGAACAGTGTCGGTGTGTCCGAGCAGTAAAATCGGTTTTTCACCAGACGGAAAGGCGCGAATAATCAGGTGTTCGCCGTAATTTTCGGCGGATATTTTCTGGATTTTTAAGTCGGCGGAAAAGTCGGCGGTTGTTTTGACAATCCAATCGGCGACTTGCCGGCTGGCGGAAATGTTGTATGAAGGCGATTCGATTTCGACGATTTCCCGAATCGAATCTAAGATACTCGCTTGTTTCGCCTGAAAATAATCGAGCAGCGTTTTCATATCGAAGAGAAAAGATAAGGAAAATGCGGACGAATGGAATCGAACCATCACGAGCTAATGCCCACGGGCTTCTGAGACCCGCGCGTCTACCAGTTCCGCCACGTCCGCACAAAAAAGGTAAAGCGTATGATACGAATTTAACGCGAGAAGTTCAAGAACGCCGCATCAATTTGTTATATTGAGAGCTATGCAAAACGATTTGCCGAAAAATTTGGCGGAAGTTCAGCGGCGAATCGAACGCGCCGCCCACAAAGTCGGCAGACGCGCCGACGAAATAAAACTCGTCGCCGTCAGCAAAATGCACGGCATCGAAACTTTGCAGTCGGCGATCAGCGCGGGCGCGAAAGTTTTCGGTGAAAACAAGGTGCAGGAAGCGGGCGAAAAAGTTGCGAAACTGGGACGCGAAAATGTCGAGTGGCATTTGATCGGGCATTTGCAGGCGAACAAAGCGCGGAAAGCCGTGCAGATTTTCGATTGCATTCACACGCTTGATTCAATCGAACTGGCGATGCGTCTGGAACGTATTTGCAGCGAAGAAGAACGCGCCGAATTACCGGTTTTGGTGCAGATTGATCTGGCAAATGAAGCGACTAAAAACGGCATCAAACCAGCAGATTTGCCGCCGTTGATTGAATTTTTGCAAACCTGCGAACATTTAAAGTTTGCCGGTTTGATGATTATTCCGCCGTTTGACGAAGATGCGGAAAAATCGCGCCCATTTTTTAAAAAGCTGCGCGAAATGCGTGACGAAGTTCTGCCGCACGGCGAGCTTTCGATGGGAATGAGCGGCGATTTTGAGACGGCGATTGAAGAAGGCGCGACGCTGGTCAGAGTCGGCACGGCGATTTCGGCGAAAGGCAGAAAAAAACCGCCGATTAACGAGGTTAGATGCCGATTAGGAATTGATTTTAATTTACCATTTTCCGTTTTCCATTTTCCATTTTCCATTTTATTTTATGCTTTCAAACAATTTTTACCCGATCATTCAAACCGTCGTCATTTACGCGATGCTGGCGTTCGTCATCGCTTTGCTCGGGCGGCTGATTTTTAATTACTCCGACCCGAATCCGTTCGGCACGGCGGGCAGACTTTCCTACAAACTCAAAAAAGCGACGGACAAATTCGTTTATCCGGCGGCGCGTCTGCTGGCAAAGTTTCGCGTGGACACGCGCCTCGCGCCGCTGGTGACAATTTTTCTGGCGGTCGTGCTGGCATATTTCGCGCTCGGTGTGGTCGGCAACACGTTTTTTATCGTGGACGGTTTGACCGGCGCACTTGCCGCCAACAATGCCAAAGCGTTGGTCGGCTGGGTGCTTTACGCGCTGCTCGGCATTTATATTTTATTTATTTTCATCCGTTTTCTCGCGGCGTGGTTCGTTTTTTCGCGCAACACATTTCTCGGCTTCGTGCAGCGCGTCACCGACCCGATTTTGATTCCGGTGCAGCGCGTCATTCCGACTATCGGCATTTTCGATATTTCCGCGATGCTCGTGCTGCTTTTGCTGGGATTTTTGCAAACGCTCGTGCTGAAATTTTTCGTTTATTCGTGATTCAATTTATCGAGCGGGACGGCAATTTAATTTTCAATGTGCGCGTCGTGCCAAAGTCGTCGAAAAGCGCAATTGTCGGTGAATTGGGCGGCGCGTTGAAAGTTAAACTGCAATCGCCGCCGGTCGCAGGTGCGGCGAACGCGGAATTGATACGAATTTTAGCGAAACATTTCGGCGTGGCAAAAAGCGCGGTCGAGATTCTCAAAGGTCAAACTTCAAAGACCAAGCAGATGAAAATCAGCGGTATCACGGCGGCAAATTTGCCCGACGTAAAATCGGCGTGATATTCTTCCTCTTTCATTAAATCTAAAAAACAGGAACGATTAACCAATGTCTGGACATTCCAAGTGGCACACAATCAAACATAAAAAAGGCGCGACGGACGCAAAGCGCGGGAAGATTTTTACGAAACTGATTAAAGAAATCACGGTCGCGGCGCGGACGGGCGGGACGGGCGACGTTGACTCGAACGCGCGGCTGCGAAAAGCCGTCACGGACGCGAAAGGGCAGAATATGCCGAACGACACGATTGACCGCGCCATCAAACGCGGCACGGGCGAACTCGAAGGTGTCAATTACGAAGAAATTACCTACGAAGGCTACGGCATCGGCGGCGTGGCGGTTCTTGTCGAAACGATGACCGACAATCGGAATCGGACGGTCGCCGAAATTCGCCATATTTTTTCCAAGAACGGCGGCAACCTGGGCGAAGCCGGATCGGTCGCGTGGATGTTCGATAAAAAAGGTTTGATTATCGTTGATAAAGCGGCGAAATCAGAAGACGAACTATTTGAAATCGCCATCGAAGCCGGCGCGGACGACGTGCAGACCGACGGCGACGTTTACGAAATTTACACTTCGCCGGAAAACTTTGAAGCGGTCAACGAAGCCGTCAAAGCGGCGAAAATCGAACCGCAGGCGGCGGAAGTTTCGATGATTCCGCAAACTTACATCAAACTCGCCGGCGACGATGCCAAAAAGATGCTCAAACTCTACGAAGCCGTCGAAGACAACGAAGACGTGCAGAACATCTACGCGAACTTTGACATTGACGAATCGGAAATGGAATAGCTTTCAATTACGAATTTCAAATTACGAATTACGAACTTTCGATGAGTTCATGATTCGTTTTTTTGAGATTTTATTGAATTTTCGTGGTCAATGAATTTTCACGCGCACAGTCTTCGCACACGCCGCTGATTTCGACGGTTGCCGTTATCTCCTTCGCGCCTTCAGCGTCAACCTCGATAATTGGCGTTCCTTGTCCTTCGACGATTTTGCCCGCTGAAACTTTCCAGGTAAAAGTGATTGTCTCACCGCTTCCGCCGCTGGCATTTGCGGCAAACATTAAATTTTTATTTCGATAAGCAGCGGGTTCGATTCTGAAAACGCTGAGAGTCGGGCATTCACATAAAACGCAGGTAGGTGTAAAAGGCTCGTCCGCGCCCGACGGAACAATCCAGAATTCGATGGTAGAAGTTTCTCTCATATACCTTCTGCCCGGCTCCAAAAAGAAGACTTTATTTTTCAATTTGGACTTCTTTTCCAAAACCGATTTTATTCTGGTCGCTTCCGCGCTATTTTTATAAAGATTGATAAAACCGCGTGTCGTTGCCGGTTCAGCGACGAGTCGGTCGGTAAATTTGCTCGCCATTTTTGCTAATGCGTCAAGATTTACCGGCGTTGCCGTGTATTCACTAAACTTTTCCTGCGCGGCAATTGCCGAAGTAAAGATTAGCGAACAGCAGACGAGTGCGAAGACTTTGGAGATATATTTATTTTTTATCATTTATTGAATTTTAATCGTGTAAGATTTCGTGTTTGGACAGTCTGGACTAAAACCGTTGATTTCGACGACAGCGGTTATTTCCTTCGCGTTTGCCGCCTCGACTTTAATCGTCGGTGTTCCTTGTCCTTTGATAATTTTACCGGCTGAAACCGTCCAACGATAAATAATTTCGGAAACTTCATCGCCGACTTCCACTTTTGCAGTGAAAATTAAAACGGTCGTTCGATTGTTCTCAATGATTGATGAGCCGCCATTGATTGTCGGACAAATAACTGCTTCAAGAATACATCGGGCAGGAATTTCCGCGCCCTGCGGAACTAGAAACAGCCCTGCGCCTAAAGAATTCCGATAGCGTTCGGGATGTTTCAATTCACCCCAGAGCAATACACGGCTTTTCAAAGCGGTGTTTTCATCAACCAGCGATTTTATTTTCGCGCCAACTTCGATATTGCTCGGAATATCAATATAACCTTTGGTCGTTGCGGCTTCTTTTGCCAGCCTATCCAAAAAACTTTGAACTTTAACAGCAACAATTTGAAAATCTCTTTCGTCAGACTCAGTTATTTCATCAACCAACAAAAATTGTGGCTTCTTTTCCTGCGCGGCAATTGCCGAAGTAAAGATTAGCGAACAGCAGACGAGCGCGAAGACTTTGGCGATTATATTTGTTCTCATAGTTATTCCTTGATTGTTTGTTGCTACGCTTTCGGATGCGCTCGGTCATAAACTTCGATCAGTTTTTCCATCGAAACGTGCGTGTAAATCTGCGTCGTCGAAAGGCGGACGTGTCCGAGCAATTCCTGAATGTCGCGCAAATCCGCGCCGCTGTCTAAAAGGTGCGTCGCAAACGAATGGCGCAGGCTGTGCGGCGAGATGTCGCGGTTGATCTCGATACAAATTTTGATATATTTATCAACCATTCGCCCAACCGAGCGCGTCGTGATGCGCGTTCCCTGATAATTCAAAAAAACGGCTTGCTCGTCGCGTTCGGCGGGCGGGCAATTGTTGAGAAAGTCGGCGCGGGCTTCGTTCAAATAAAACATCAATGCCTGCAAAGACGGCTCGCCGAAAGGAAGTATGCGCTGTTTTTTGCGCTTGCCGGTGACGCGGACGAGCTTTTCGCGGAAATCAATATCTTTCAAATTCAGGTTCGTTAACTCGCCGACGCGCATTCCGGTCGCGTAGAGAAATTCTAAAATGGCGCGGTCTCGCTTCCCCAAATCCGTTTCCAAATCGGGCGTTTCGATAAAGCGGACGGCATCTTCCATCGAAAGATGCGTCGGCAGACTGCGCTCGATTTTCGGCGTGGCGACGAGTTTCGCCGGATTGTTTTCCTGCACACCTTCGCGCACCAGAAATTGAAAAAAAGTTCGCAGTGATGCGATTTTACGCGCAATCGAAGTTTTCTTTTTATTTAAACCGTGCAGATGCGCCATCCATTCCCGAAT
>JAJAZE010000602.1 GCA_026785925.1 Pyrinomonadaceae bacterium | reverse complement strand
GTTTATTCCGCACCGCGCTCGCCGTCATAAACCGCCGCCGCGCATTCGACGAACAAATCCAGATAATAATCGCGCACTTCTTCCTGCGCCAATTCTTTGTTTTCCTTTTCGGCGATGAATTTCATCAATTCAAACGCCACTTCTTCGCCGGTTTCGATTCTGATCGGTTGTGTTTCGCTACTCATATTTTTTAATTGATTTTTCTAATATCTCTTTGATAAATTCCGCTTTTTCGGCAAGATAGACATCGCGGTCAGAGCGGTGTTTTTCCGCCAAATCTTTTTTCAGTTTATCGTATTTTGCGGCTGCTTCGCTGTTTTGGCGCAGATAATCTCTTAAAAATAAATGGTTACGCCATTCTTTGCTATTTGCAGCGAGAATATGCAAATGATGCGTGCGCGGCGCACCTTTGACGAAATAAAACCGTCCGGCAATACCGTATTCGCCGCGATACTCGTATCCGAGATTTTCAAGCGGCGCAATACATTTTTCGCCGTTCGCTTGATCGTTGATAGTTGCGGCAATATCGAGAATCGGTTTCGCCGCGATTCCGCAAACGGAGGTGCTTCCGATATGTTCAATGCTTTCGACAAATTCACCGACTGCCTTCTGCAAACGCACTTTTTCTTGGGCAAATAATTCGTGCCATTCTTCCGTGTGCGAATGAAGTGTGACAGTTTTCTTTTCCAAACCGAGCATAGAAAATTTCCCGCAAATTGCTTAATAATTTACCTTAATACAAACATTTTTCTCTTCCGTAAAAAATCGCAATGCTTCAAATCCGCCTTCGCGTCCGACACCGGAATTTTTCATTCCGCCGAACGGCGTTCGCAAATCGCGGAGCAGCCAGCAGTTGATCCAGACGATTCCGCTTTCGATTCGTTCCGCCATTCGATGGGCGCGGGAAAGATTTTCCGTCCAAATCGTCGCCGACAAACCATATTCGACCGAGTTGGCGTATTCCAAAACTTCCGCTTCCGTGTCGAACGGCTGAATGGAGACGACCGCGCCGAAGATTTCTTCCCGGTTCGTGCGGCAATCAAACGGCAGATTTTCGATGATCGTCGGTTCGATAAACCAGCCTTTCAATTTTAGATTTTGGATTTCAGATTTTAGATTTCGTTCGTCCAAATTATAAGTTTCGTTCGATAAATCAATTGATTTGCCGCCGCAAAGAATCTTTCCGCCTTCTTCTTCGGCGAGTTCGATGTATGAAAGAACTTTTTCGAGATGCTGTTTGGAAACAACCGCGCCGATATTGGTTGATTCAGCCAAAGGATCACCGATTTTGAGGTGCGAAACTTTTTCGATGAAATCCGTTTTGAACCGTTCATAAAGCGGACGCTCGACGAAAATCCGCGAACCGCAAAGGCAGATTTGACCTTGATTCGAGAATGACGAAAGCACGGTTGTTTTGAGCATTTCGTCGTAATCGCAGTCGGCGAAAATTATGTTCGGGTTTTTGCCGCCGAGTTCGAGCGACAGTTTTTTGAATTTCGGCGCGGCTTCTCTCGCAATCCATTCGCCGGTCTTCGTGCCGCCGGTGAACGAAATCGCTTTGACATCTTGGTGCGTAACAATCGCGCTTCCGGCTTTTGTGCCGAGTCCGTGAACGATGTTCAAAACGCCTTCTGGAAGCCCGGCTTCGATGCAGAGTTTCGACAAAAGATACGCGGTCATCGGCGTAATTTCCGAAGGTTTGGCGACGACGCAGCAACCGGCGGCGAGCGCGGGCGCGATTTTCCAGGTAAATAAATAAAGCGGCAAATTCCACGGCGAAATACAGCCGACCACGCCCAAAGGCTGGCGCAGCGTGTAATTTATCGCTTGTCCGCCGTTTCCCAAAATCGTTTCGTGCGCTTCGGTTGAAACGTGCATCGCGGCGGTCGCGTAAAATTTGAAATTGGCGACGGCGCGGGGAATATCAACAGCTTTGGCGAGACTTTTCGGTTTGCCGTTGTCAACGCTTTCGGCTTCGGCGAGCGCATCTAAATCTCGTTCGATCAACGCGGCGATTCGCATTAAAACATCGTGACGCAATTCCGCCGACATTTTTGACCACACTGGAAATGCTTTGTTCGCGGCACAGACGGCAAACTCGACATCGCGTTCATCAGAATCGGGAATTAAACTGTAAATTTCGCCGGTTGCCGGATTGAAATTGTCGAGATATTCGCCGGACGCGGGCGCGGTCAATTCGCCGCCGATATGGTTTTCGATTTTCAACATAATTTTGCGGTTTATTTTACAATCTTTTGCGCGTCAGCCAAAATCCGAAACGCGCCGCGCTGATTCGGAAAACAGCGGTTGATGACTTATAATTTTTTTGTATTGATAAATTGATTCAGCGACAGTTTAGAGTTCACGCTTCAGCGTGTTTCCGCCAGCGAAGCGCGGCGTGAAGACAAACGGCGTTCCGCAGTTTGAACTCTGAACGAAGAGAAATGCAGCAACAAAATGAAAAAATATTTAATTATCAGTTTAGCGTCTTTAATTTCAATCGGATGCGGCGGCGCGGCACAGCAAACGGCGACCACGACGACCAATGCGAATACTGCCGTCAACGCTTTGACGGTTCAGACAACGACGAGCAATCAGGCGATTGTTTCGAGCCATTCAAACGACGCGGGCAAAACCGCTTTGCCGTCCGGCAACACGCCCGCAGGCGAATCGCCGATGGCGAAACCGATTGACGTGGCGACGATGACCGCCGACATCGAAAAGGCGGAACAGGAATATAAAAAGAATCCGAAAACGAAAAACGAATTGGCGCGGGCGTATTTCGTTCGCGCCACGGTTTTGACCGGCGCGGCGCAGTATCGGGCGGCGTTGGGCGATTATCGAAAGGGACTGAAACTCGACCCGACGGACGAGTCGGCGAAGAAAATGCACGACGAGATTATCAGCATTTTCAAACAGCTTAATCGAGAACCGCCGAAAGAAGGCGAAGAATCTGCGCCGATGCCGATCAAGTAAATGTTTGGAGAATACACCCAAACAGCCGCGCGACAGTCTAAAAACAAAGCGTCAGCGTCAAATAAACGGTCGGCTAGACATTTCAACGCCTGAAACAATAAACTAGTGCTTTGTAACCGAAGTTTTTAAAGTTTAGAGTCCGCGCTTCAGCGTGTTTTTCCGCCAGCGAAGCGCGGCGGAAAAGGCAAAGTGCGTTCCGCGTTTGGACTCTGAACGCGCCCGCACATTTTAATTATCAAAATTTCGGTAACAAAGCACTAGAGGCTTTGCGGCGGCAGGCGGGAAAACGAGTTTTCCCGTCTTTAGCATTTAACAACGGAGAAAATTAAAAATAGTATGGCACTTTCGGCTAATGATATTAGAAAGGGAATGGTTATTTTAATGGAAGGCGCACCGTGTCGCGTGATGGAGTTTCGCCATCATACGCCGGGCAATCTGCGGGCGATGGTGCAGTCGCGCCTGCGAAATCTGCTGACCGGAAATTCGTTTGAACATCGGTTTCGCTCGAACGACACGCTCGACCGGATCACGCTCGAACAAAACGATATGGAATATCTGTATTCGGACGGCGAACATCATCATTTTATGAATTCGGAAAATTACGAACAGGTTTCGTTGACCGAAGCCGAACTCGGCGACGCGGCGCAGTGGCTAATGCCGAATTTGAAAATTCAGGTCGAATTCTATGACGGCACACCCATCGGCGTTCAGCTTCCGGCTTCGATGGAACTGCTTGTCACCGAAACCGAGCCGGTGATGAAAGGCGCGACCGCTTCTAATTCCAACAAACCCGCGACTTTAGAAAACGGCGTAACGCTTTACGTTCCGCCGTTCATCGTTCCCGGCGAAAAAATCCGCGTCAACCCGACCGAATCGAAATATATGGAACGGGTGAAATAATTTATCGGATCAAATTTGAAAAGGCTTGAATCGCTTTGATGAGTAATCAATCATTGTGATTTAAGCCTTTTTCAAAGATTGGTAATCTTGAGTATTTGTTTCATCCGTGATACATTTCATTGTTCCGAAAGATAAAATTTGCTAATGAAAAACGACGGCGCAAACATAGTTCCATACACCAACCCGGACTTCGATAATCTTCCATCTTTGGAATTATTGGACAAAGAGGATTTGCTGGAGATTGTCAAAAAGATGGTGTCGGGCGGAATCTCTTTGTCGTTCTACGGCAAGCGAACCGCCGCCGAAATTGATAAGCGGGTGCGTCCGCGCTGCACTCGGATTCAAAAACATTTGTGCGTCGGGTCTCTCGAAGAACAATCCAAAAACATTATTGTCGAAGGCGAAAATTTGCAGGCTCTCGTGACGCTTTACAAATATAAAGAGCAGGTTGACTTAATCGTGACCGATCCGCCGTATAATACGGGCGAAGATTTTCGTTATAACGACCGTTGGGACAACGACCCGAACGACCCGGAACTTGGGCTTCTCGTCGCCAAAGAAGACGGTTCGCGGCACACGAAATGGATGAAGGCGATGCTGCCGCGTTTGAAAATGATGAAGTCAATGCTCAAACCGTCGGGCGTGATCGCCGTCTGCATTGACCACCGCGAGTTGTTTCATTTGGGAATGTTGATGAACGAAATTTTCGGCGAAGATAATCGGCTCGGTATTATTAATTGGCAGAAATCTTACGCGCCGAAAAACGACACGGGCGGCAAAAGCGGCGGAATCTCAACTGCCACCGAATACGTTTTGGTTTATGCCAAAGATATAGATCAATCAAAAACCGAACTGCTGCCGCGCACCGACGCGATGGATGCGCGTTATAAAAATCCTGATAAAGACCCGAAAGACATTTGGAAAAGCGGTGATGCTTCCGCCGCAGGCGCATCAACACATCCCGGAATGGTTTACGCCATTCAAAGTCCGTTCAACGGAAATCTGTATTATCCGCCGGAATCAAGGCATTGGACTTTTGAAAAAAAGCAAATGACAAAATGGCTTGAAAATTGGGGAAGCGAATATGAAGAAGTCGAAATAAAAGATGGCAAGAAAAAGGCGTTGCTGCTTGCGGGTTCGACTTTTGACAAGGAAAAAGGCGTGGTAACGCCGGCTTCGATTTTAGAAAAAGCTAGAGTTATCGCCGAAGAAAAACTCAAAGCCGGTTCGTGGTCTCGTTTGTATTTCGGTTTGCAGGGCGAAAAAGGTCCGCAAATCAAGCGATATTTGAACGATGTAAAAAAAGGACGAGTTCCGATGACGTATTGGGCGGACGAGGATTTTGGATTGCCTGAAGAAATTGACGCGCAAAGTTGGAATCACACCGAATCCGGTCATAGCCAAACGGGAATCAATGAACTCGACCAAATTATGGGCAGAGGACACGGATTTGAAACCGTCAAACCGCTCAAACTTTTCAAAAAAATCATTCATTTGTGGTGTCCGCCGAACGGTTTGGTTCTCGATGCGTATGCCGGTTCGGGAACGACCGGACACGCGGTTCTGGAATTGAACGCGGAAGTCGAAGGCAGCGACCGGCAGTTTATTTTAATCGAACAGGGCGCACCGGAAAAAGGCGACAAATACGCCAAAACTCTGACGTTTGAAAGACTGCGCCGCGCCGTTACCGGCGAACGTCCCGACGCAAACGGCAATCTGAAAGTTTCCGCCGCGCCGCTCAAAGGCGGTTTTGAATATCGCGTTTTGACGAGCCGATTAGACGGCAAAGCGATTCTTTCGATGCGGAAAGACGAACTGATTGATGTCGTGATTACTTCGCATTGGGAAGACACGCGGCGCAAATCCGGTTTGATTAGAATCGAGAGCCAAAACTACAAATATCTCGTCGGCAAAAACGAAGCGAATAATCCATATTTCATCATCTGGAACGGCGGCGATGCGGTCGAAGCATTTACCTCAGCGGCTTATCAAACAATTGTCGCCGAAGCGAAAAAAGAAAATTTAGTCGCGCCTTATTACGTCTACGCCCGACGTTTCACATATCACACGCAAAACGTCATTCCCAACAAAATTCCCGACAAGATTCTGGCGCATCTCGGACTGAACGAAAACAGCGACCGATTCAACGAAGACGAGGAAAACGGCGGCGAATAGTGTAAAATCTGAAAAGATAAGGAGTAAAAAGCGATGTTGCAAACAATCGAAGGAATTTATCGAAACGGACAAATCGAATTATCCGAAACGCCGGAAAGCATTTCACAAGCGAAAGTAATCGTTACTTTCGTCGAAGTTCAAACTGTTAACGGTGAACAAAAATCAGGTTTGACGGCGTTCGATGTCGCGCCGGATTTGTTAGGGAAACACGATTTCGGCACAGGCGATTTAGCGACGAATAAAGAACATTTACAAGGATTGGGACGTGATTAAACCGACCATTGCCGATACGGGCATCATCGTCGCTGCGCTCAACAAACGCGAAAAATATCACGTTTGGACGCTCGAACAAATGCGTTCTCTGACCGTGCCGATGCTGACCTGCGAAGCCGTAATTACCGAAGCCTGTCATTTGATGCGAACCGAACCGAATGGCAAAGAAGACGTTTTAAACTTAATCGAACGCGGCATTTTGGAAATTGATTTTTCTTTGGAAACAGAAGTCGGCGCAATCAAAGATTTGATGACGAAATACAAAAACGTCCCGATGGATTTTGCCAACGGTTGTCTCGTTAGAATGAGCGAATTAAACGAAAACGCGACGGTTTTCACTCTCGACGGCGATTTTTGGATTTACCGCAAAAACGGCGGCAAACAAATTCCTCTGATTATTCCCAAAGATGTTCGTTCGTGATTTAGCACGGGTTTTAGCGAATCACAAGATATTTAACCGACAATTTTTATATGAATCTTTTTCCCTTTCAAATCGAGGCAGCAAACCGAATCGCTGAACGATTTCAAAATTACAATCAAAATCCGCTCTTAGTTATCCGAACCGAAATTCTACCGTTTTACCAAAATCTCTCTTCAATTACGGGAAGCGGCAAAACGCTGATTTTATTTGAAACAGTCGTCAATCTTCGCGCAATGCTTCCGCTTGAACCGATTGTTTTGTGGATTTCCAAAGGCAAAGTTGTCGTCGAACAAACTCTGCACAACCTTTCAAACGGAAAATATGCGGCGAGTCTCGGCAACTTTACCGTCAAGCCTTTACTTGAAGCGACGAAAGATGAAATCGAAGATACGAGCAAAGGTTTAATGCTCATTGCGACCGTCGCTAAATTTAATCAAAAGGATCGAGACGAAGGCGACCGCCGAATTTTCCGCGCCGAACTCGACATCAACGAAAAATCGCTTTGGGACACGCTCAAAAATCGTTGGAACGATAAGAATCAAAAACGTCCGTTAGTGATTGTTTATGACGAAGGACACAATCTTTCAAATCAACAAACCAAACTTTTGATGGAATTGCAGCCGGAGGCGATTTTAGCCGCGAGTGCAACCATCAAAGTTCCGACCGAATTAGGCTTTGCGGTTGAACGTCTGCGCGTCGAGAAAAAATGGACTGATGAGGATTTTTTTGTGCGTGTCAAAAGTTCCGAAGCGGTTGACAGCGGACTTATCAAGCAAAACATTCAACTCGGCGGTTATTTAACGCCGATGGAAGTTGCGGTCAGCGAAATGCACGAAGATATGAAACTCGTCGCCGATGCCGCCAATGCCGAAAACTTGAATTTCAGTCCGAAAGCAATTTACGTTACCAGCACGAACGCCGTCGAACACGCCGTTGTCGAGGATTCAAACACGACACCGTTTTACGAACGAAAAGCACGTCCGATTGTGATTTGGCGGTATTTGGTCGAAGAGTTAGCTGTTGATCCGCAAGACATCGCCGTCTACTGCAATCTCAAATTCGGCAAAACCAATCAGCCGCCGACAACTTTTAATCTGTTTGCCGGCGGCGATTCGGATTATCAGCGGTTCACAGCGGGAAAATTTAAACACATAATTTTCAATTTGAGTTTGCAGGAAGGCTGGGACGATCCGGCTTGTTATTTCGCGTATATTGATAAGGAAATGGGTTCAAAAATCCAAATCACGCAGGTTATCGGGCGAGTTTTGCGCCAACCCGACGCGCGTCATCACGCCGACAACAGATTAAACACGGCGCATTTTTATATCAGAACCGACGAGAAAAATATTTTTGATGAAGTCATTCAGGACGTTCGCGCCAATATCATCAGCGAAAATCCGGCGATAACATTAAACACATACAAATCCGGCGACACGAAAGAACCAAAACCGAAACTCGCGCCGAAGAAGAAATTTTTAGTTCCGAAAATTGATAAAGATTCCGAAGCGGCGTATCCGTTTATCAAACGAATCGTTGACCAAATTCCCGACTTTCGCGCTGACAGCGTGAACACAATCGGAAATGGTGAAAAGCAGATTGTCCGTCAGCGTGTCGGGAATGATGAACACGCTCCCGATGTTTGGGTTGAAGTTCCGCACAGTAATTTGGTTAATGCGAGATTTATTTTCAACCGCGAAATTCAAAAACATTACGCCGCCGCCGCCGAACCGTGCGAAATGCACGAAGCGAAATTCGATGCCAAAATCGAATACAATAGTCGCGCCGCCGATATTATCCGGCAATCTGCTATTGATGTTGTTGACACATTCTTGGAGCATTCCGAAATCGTTCAAAGCTACGCCGAACCCGACGAAGTGCCGGAAATGGCGGTTGATCCGGCTAATTTTGAGAAGTATAAAAATGCAATTCACGAAGGTTACAGCGGCTTGAACAATCTTGAAAAAGAGTTTGCCGGTGCTTTGGATGCAGCCGGAAACGCTTGGTGTCGAAATCCGTCGAGAGGATTTTTTGAAATTCCACTTTTAGATAAAGGAAGAACCAAAAATTTTAATCCTGATTTTCTCGTTTGGTCTGGCAAAAAAGCAATTTTTGCGATAGATACCAAGGGCGAGCATCTAATTAAGGAAGATTCCGCCCGTAAATTATTTCATATCAAAAAACTCGGCAAAGGTCCTGATGTTTTTGTTCGCCTTGTAACAAAATACGAATGGAATAGTCAGGTGCAAAAAATCGGTTCTTCCGGCTATACTGTTTGGGTTTTAAGAAATGGAACTATCCATCCGATAAAAGCCCAAAATGTCGGCGATGCGGTTCAGATATGTCTGCGCGAGAATTAATTGTTCGTTGAGTTTTAGATTCGGAGCCTGCCTTCAAAACTCCGCCAATTTTAATTTTGTTTACGCTTTACAGTTTTCTCCTGTCCGTCGCTTTCGTGGTACTTTTGCCGCGTTTTTTGTTTCAGCGCAAATACGCGGCGGGCTTGCGGCAAAGATTTGGGCGATTGCCGAATTTTGAGCAGAACGGCAAACCCGTAATGTGGCTGCACTGCGTTTCGGTTGGCGAAACCAACGCCGCGCGTCCTCTGGTTGAAAAACTGCTCGAAGAATTCCCCGAATATCGCCTCGTCGTTTCCACCACGACGCGCACCGGACAAAAGCTCGCCAAAAATGTTTTTGCCGAAGCTGCCGAACTCGTTTTCTATTTTCCGTTCGACTGGAAATTTACCGTCAAGCGCGTTCTCCGGCAAATCAAACCGAGCGTCGTCGTGATAATGGAGACGGAAATCTGGTTTAATTTCGTCCGCGAAGCTCACCGAAGCGGCGCGAAAATTTTTATCGTTAACGGTCGTCTGTCGGAAAAATCGGTCAATCGCTACGCCTGGATTCCGAAGACGATGCGCCGCGTTCTGCATCACGTTGATTTGGCTTTGATGCAGACGAGCGCGGATGCTAAACGACTGCTCGGTTTAGGAGCGCGGAATCTGAAAGTCAAAGTGACGGGCAACATCAAGTTTGACCAGCAGTTCGACGAACTCGCCAGCCGCCTGACGGAAGATTTGCGCGAACGCTGGGCAATTTCCAAAGACGCGCCGCTGATTATCGCCGCCAGCACCCACGCGCCCGAAGAACAATGGATTTTACAGGCATTCAAAGAAATTTGGAGAAATTCGGCGGGAAATCTGCCGCGCCTTTTGATTGCGCCGCGCCATCCTGAGAGATTTACCGAAGTCGGCGAGTTAATCGAAAAAAGCGGTTTCGATTGGGTCAAGCGTTCGGCAGCCGCGTCGAGCCGCGACCAAACCGCCGAAGTAATTCTGCTGGATTCAATCGGCGAACTGCGCGCCGTTTATCCGCTCGCCGAAATAGTTTTTGTCGGCGGCAGTCTGATACCGCACGGCGGACAGAGCATCTTAGAACCGGCGATTGCTGAAAAAGCTATCGTCACCGGCTTTTACACGGCGAATTTCGCCGAAATCGTCAAGGAATTTCTAACGCAGAACGCTTTGACTCAACTGCCGAAACTCGCCGCCGGAGAAATTCCCGCCAAACTCGCCGCGATTTTCTCCGAGTTATTGAGCGACGCGCAAAAACGTCGAACGCTGGCGAAAAACGCTTTCGCCGTAATGAAAAAAAATCGCGGCGCAACGGAAAAAACCATCGAATATATCAAAATTTTTCTGCTCTCGGACGGCAAATAATGAAGTTCAAGGTTCAAAGTTTCAGGTTCAAAGTTAGGCTCGAATCTGAAACCTGAAACCCGAAACCTTGAACTTGAAATCTTGAACTTTCACAATGATTTACGTTTTCTACTTTTTCGCCGCTATTCTCGTTTTTCTCGGCTGCCAATCGCTGCGCGGCGGAATAAATTATCTCGAATTTTTTAGAAAAGAACTCGCCAAACCGAAATCAGACTACACGCCGTTTTGCTCGATTATCGCGCCGTGTCGCGGGCTTGATGAAGGCTTAAACGAAAATCTCGCCGCGCTTTTCAAACAGGATTTCCCCGACTACGAAATCGTTTTTATCGTCGGCGATGAGCGCGACGAAGCCGTTAAAGTTATCGAGGAAGTTTCACGCCAAGGAGTAAAGCCCGCTAAGTTAATTATCGCTGGAGAAGCCGAAAATGAAGGTCAAAAAGTCCACAATTTGCGGCAGGCGGTTTTGGAGGTCGCGCCTGAATCGGAAGTTTTCGTTTTTGTGGATTCGGATGCGCGTCCGGGCGCGGATTGGCTGCGAAATCTGATCGCGCCGCTTCAGAATGAAACAATCGGCTGTGCGAGCGGTTATCGCTGGTTCGTGCAGCGGCGCGGCGGTTTGGCGACGGCTTTGCGGTCAGTTTGGAATGCTTCGATTGCTTCGGCGTTGGGCGCAAATCGAGCGGGCAATTTTTGCTGGGGCGGCGCAACAGCGATGCGGCGCGAGACATTTGAAAAAATTAAGATGCGCGAGCAGTGGCGCGGAACTTTGTCGGACGACTTCGCCGTCACGCGGACGTTGAAGCAGGCGAATCTTCCGATTTACTTTGTGCCGCAGTGTTTGACGGCGACAATCGAAGATTGCGGTTTCGGTGAGTTTATGGAATTTTCCACCCGGCAGATGAAAATCACGCGCGTTTATGCCGCACACCTCTGGAAAGCGTCCTTGATCGGATCGCTCGTTTTCTCGATTGTTTTCTGGGCGGGAAGCGGGCTTTTATTTTTCGCGGCGGGCATTCATTTTTGGTTGACGCTTTTACTGATTCTGACAATTTTCACGCTCGGTGCGCTGAAATCTTTTCTCAGATTAAAAGCCGTTAAACTGGTTCTGAAGGATTACGAAAAAGAATTAAATCGCCAATTACCGGCGCACTTGACGCTGTGGATATTTACGCCGCTCGTTTATCTCTACAATTGTCTGAGCGCACTCGTTTCGAGAAAAATAATTTGGCGCGGCATCGAATACGAATTGAAATCGGCAACCGAAACAGCTATTTTATCAACTAACAAGTCGTTAAAATGATTCGCCGGAAACAATGAAAAGTTTTCTGTAAGTTTAAGATCAATAAAATGAAATCTGAAATGTTTGTCTTGTTAAATTGGAGAGCCTTGCGCTCTTTTTCGTTTTTGACGGTTCTCTCGGCGTTAATTTTTTTTCAAACCGCCGTCGGGCAAACGCCGTCGCCGTCGCCATTGGCTACGCCTGCCGAGTCATCGAAATCGGTGCAGACCGGCAAGCCGCCGGTGATTATTATTCCGGGTTTAATCGGCTCGGAACTAATTAATAAAACTACTGACGAAACGGTCTGGTTTAATATCCAGCGGTCGAAAACCGACGATTTGCGGCTGCCGATTTCCACTAATTTAAAGGCGAACACGGACAATCTGGTAGCGGGCGATATTATCAGAAACATTAAATACCTGAAGTTTCTGCCGGAGACGGAAATTTATCAGAGCATTGCCTCATCGCTCATTCTTCCGGGTTATTATAAAGAAGGAAGTTGGGAAACACCGGATGCCGGCGATTTTCAGGATACCTATTACGTTTTTCCATACGATTGGCGGCGCGATAATGTCGAGAGTGCGCGGCTTTTGATGCAGAAAATCAACGCTCTGAAACTCAAACTCAAGCGTCCCGATTTGAAATTTAACATCGTCGCGCACTCGATGGGCGGTTTGGTGGCGCGTTATGCGGCGATGTATGGCGACGCGGATTTGCCGAGCGGAACACGCCGCATCGTGCCGACTTGGGCGGGCGCGAAATCAATCAACAAAATTTTCCTGGTCGGCACGCCGAACGAAGGCTCGGCTCCGTCATTAAGCGGTTTGCTCAACGGTTACAGCATCACGCGAATTAACCTGCCGTTCGTGCAGAGTATCTCGAAATTCGATATGTTCACGATTCCGTCCGTTTATCAGCTTTTGCCGCACGGCGGAACTTTGCGGGCGTTCGACGAAAATTTGAAGCCTTTGCGAATTGACATTTTTAATCCGGCGACTTGGGAAAAATACGGCTGGGCGGCTTATACCGATCCGAAATTCGTCAAGGAATTTACGATTCAGGAACAGGCGCAGGCAAAATCATTTTTTCGCGTCGTGCTGAATCGGGCGAAGCATTTTCAGGAGGCTTTGGATGCCAATATCACCGCGAAAAGCGGCGTTCCGATGTATCTGCTCGGCTCGGACTGCAAGCCGACGATTGACGGCGTGATTATTCTGCGCGACGGTAAAAAAAATCGCTGGCGGACGATCTTCGATGCCAAAGATTTTAAGCGCAGCGACGGCACTAAAGTTTCCGGCAAAGAGTTGGAAGACGTGCTTTATGCGATGGGCGACGGCGTGGTGACGCAGCGTTCGCTTTTGACTTCGAGCTTGGGCGGCGCAAAAATGCAGGGCAAATACAAAGCGGCTCTGCCGGTGCGGGAGGCGTCTTTCGTCTGCGCGACGCACAATTTGCTTTTAAGCAACGCGGAAGTCCAAAATAAATTATTCGCCGACTTAATCAGTAAGTCGGAGTGAGTGCAGAATCGAAGAATTGAATCATCGGTCAATTAAATTTGGCGACTCGTAATTCAACTTTTCAGCTTCCGGTCAGCTTGCTTTATTGCCGATTCTCTGCAACATTGACGTAAATCGTTTTTGACGAAAGCAGCGAAAAATCTTTATGAAGCGGGAGAACTGACAATGATTAAAAGTTTGTTTGAGCCGGACGCGCACCAGCCCGAAAACATCAGCATCGAAACGGAAAAGGTTAGCGACGATGCGATTTTTGAAGTTGCCGCCGCACCTCGATCCGTCGAAGTGAACGAAGCCGAAAATCCGCTCGAAATGCCTGAATTGCCGAATGACGCGCCTGCCGCTTCGGATGCTAACGAGCTTTCCGATGCAGAAATGCTTGAGTTATTCGCTGAAGCCGAAAACGAGCCGGTAAATCTTTCGGAACCTCAATTCAACGAACCTGAAAATAAATCTGCTGAGGCGAAAGACGATAGCTCCGACATTGAATTTAAAGAAGAAACAGCAAGTTTCCGGTCGCCCGCCGAATCCGCTGATGAAACGGTAAATTTTCAATTTGCCGGTAAAGCGAAAATATCGGAACCGAAAAAAGAATCCGAACAATTGCTTTTCCAAACGCCGCCGGAACGCGAATCGTTCGCTGAAACCGCGCGTAAAAGCGGTCTCGCTTACGCGGCGGCGATCACGCTTTTCGCTTCGGTCGTATTTATGCTGATTATCGGCTGGTTTGCCGATCTGCTTTTCGACAGTTCGCCCTGGGGCAAAGTCGGCGGCATCGTTTTGGGTTCGCTCATCGGTTTTATCCAATTATTCAGAATCACCGCGCAAATTTTCAAAAATAACGAATGATTTGAGAAAATTTGCACAAACAATCGCTTCCGCTTTGAAATTTCCGACAATCCTCTGTAAAATCAATGTTTCGCAATGAGCGAGAATTTTGACAATACCACCACCGAACATTCAACCGCGCCGCCGCTGTCGCACCGGCGAATTTTATGGGCGATGGCGTTGGTGACGATTTTGGGCGGATTGGCGGGCTTGATTTTTATTTCGCCGCAGTTCGGTTTCGGCGTAATATTCGGCGGCGGTTTATCACTGGTCAATTATTACTGGCTGAAAGTTTCGCTCAGAAAAATTTTTGACAGCACGGTCGCGCACGGTGAAAAGCCGCGATTTCTGGCGATTCGCTATTTTTCAAGATACTTAACGCTCGGCGTGATTCTGGCAATTATTTTTTTAACCGATATTTTCCCGATTATCGCCGTGATTCTT
>JAJAZE010000601.1 GCA_026785925.1 Pyrinomonadaceae bacterium | reverse complement strand
CCGACGGTTAAAACGAAACTGTTGATGTGTTTCGGAACACCCAGATTTTCTTCCGAGACGCGAAGCGCGGTCGGCAAAGTTGCGTTCGATGAAGAGGTTGAAAATGCCGTCACGATCACCGTGCGGACGCGGCGGAAAAATTCGAGCGGATTGATTTTTGATAAAAACCAAACCGACAGCGAATAAACGCCGAACATATGGATACTTAAACCGATTAAAACGGTTGCTACAAACCAGCCTAACGCGCCGAGCAGATCAATGCCGAACCGCGCCATATTCGTAAAAATCAGACAGGCGACGGCATACGGCGCAAACTTCATTACGATGTCAATTATCTTGGTCGTGATTTGAAACAGCGCGTCCATTCCGCGCACGAACGGCGCAGAAACCGGCGCGGGCAGCAAGGTAATCGCCACGCCGACGATCAGGGCGAAAAACATCAGATGCAGCATATTCGGATTTTCCGACGCAATCGCGTTGAAGACGTTTTTCGGAACGATGGTTTTAACGACCTGCATCAAAGCCGAATCCTGCGCGGCGACGGCTTCGGTTTTTTTCTGGTCTTCGACGCGCTTCGTCGCATCGCCGCCGAACTGCGCTTTCATTCGCTCGGCGGTTGCCGGATCAATTCGTTTGCCGGGCTGAATCGTGTTCGCTAATCCCAAACCGATGACGACGGAAATCGCCGAAATAATCAGACAATAAGCAAAGGATTTTAGTCCGATGCGCCCAAGTTTGCGGATGTCTCCGATGCCCGCCACGCCGACGACCAATGAAGAAAAGACGAGCGGCACGACAATCATCAACAGCAGATTCAAGAATAATTGCCCGATTGGTTCGGTGAAATTTCTGATAAACCAATTCGCGTTCTCGCCGCCGACCGTTTGATTGACCGCGATGCCGCCGATAACGCCGACGAGCAAACCGATTAAAATCTTCGTGTGCAGAGCCATTCCTTTCGGCGCGTCGGGCGTGTCATCGTCTAAATCGGTGCGTAATTCCTGTTCAAAATTATCTTCGGAAAGTTTTTTGTTCTCGTCGCTCATATTTCGGGTTGACCTTTTTGGTTTGGATTGGATAAAACTTTTGCTTTGTTTTTAACGAACTCTATTAAACTTCAATTTTTGTTTTTCGCAAAATAGATTGGCATCGTTTCGCGGATTCGCGCCGAAACGCATTGCGCGGCGGCGGCGGCGCACGATATTCTTCTTGCAATGAACGGATTGGAAATTTTCTTCGCCGAATGTGTCAAGGCGGTTGACGCAGAACTCGACAAAATTATTCCGTCAGCGGAAAGCGAGCCAAACCGTCTGCCCGCCGCGATGCGCTGGAGTGTGCTGGCGGGCGGCAAACGCTTTCGTCCCGCGCTCTGTTTGGCGGTCGGCGAAATGTTCGGCGCGAGCCGTAAAAGTTTGCTGAAAACGGCGGCGGCGATGGAAATGATTCACACTTATTCGCTGATTCACGACGATTTGCCCGCGATGGACGACGACGATTGGCGGCGCGGACGTGCCACTTGTCATAAAAAATTCGGCGAAGCGACGGCGATTCTGGCGGGCGATGTCTTGCAGACGCTGGCGTTTCAAACGCTCGCCGAAGATGCGAATCTTTCCGCCGAAGTTCGCGTCAAGTTGATCGCCGAATTAGCGAAATCAGCCGCGAAAATGGTTGACGGTCAGCAGATGGACTTGGAAGCCGAAGGCAAATCAATTCGCATCGAAGAATTAGAAACGATTCACCGGAATAAAACCGGCGCGATGATCTGCGGCGCGGCGCGTTCGGGCGCAATCATCGCCGGAGCGAACGAAGCTGAATTGAATGCCGTGACGAATTACGCGGAAAGTCTCGGTTTGCTGTTTCAAATCACCGATGATTTGTTGGACGTGACGCAAACGACGGAAGTTTTGGGCAAAACGGCGGGCAAAGACGCGAAGGCGGAAAAAGCGACGTATGTTTCGCTCTACGGTTTGGATGAAGCGCGAAAACTCGCCGAAGCCGCTCACGCGCGGGCTTGCGGGGAACTGAAAAATATCGAAAAAGAAACGAATCTTTTGCGCGAGCTAGCCGGTTTTATTTTAGAACGGCGGAAGTAAAAAAACGCCGGTTAATTTTAAGTATCTTCCGCTTCCGAAATTTTGTTATAATCTACGAAGTTCGTGGAAAACTTCCGCGATTCTCCATTTCCTACCTTTTTACTTTTCAAATGAATTCGCCCGCGCTACATCCGAAAAACCTTTGGAAACCGTTTTTAATCGCGGCGGCGTTGGCATTTATTTATGCGACGGCTCTCGCTAAATTGGGCAGAGATTGGTGGACGGACGAAAATTACTCGCACGGTTTGCTCGTGCCGTTCGTCATCGGCTACATCGTTTATCTGGAATTCGATGAATTGAAAAAAGCCGTTTCAAAGCCGTCGCTGCTGCTCGGCGGCGCGTTGATTTTATTCGCGCTCGTGATGCTTCTGGGCGGAACTTTGGGCGCGGAGTTGTTCACGCAAAGAATTTCGCTGGTCGTGATGCTGCTGGGAATTATCGTTTATTTTTTCGGCGTGCAGATTGTGAAATCGCTGGTCGTGCCGTTTGCTTTGCTGCTTTTCTCGATTCCGATTCCGCAGATTATTTTTAACAAAATCGCCTTTCCGCTCCAAATTTACGCTTCGCAGATGGCGGTTTGGGGCATTCGGCTGTTTGAAGTTCCGTCGGTTCGCAAGGGAAACGTCATCGAGATTTTGCCGAACGGCGCGACGCAGATTATCGCGCTCGAAGTCGTTGAAGCGTGCAGCGGCATTCGCTCTCTGATGACGCTGGTCACGCTCGCGCTCGTGCTAACTTATTTTTCCGCCGCGAAGCAACCGAACGGCGGAAGTAAAACTTTTGATTTTCTGAAAAACTTTGATTTTTGGCGGGCGATAATTTTAATGTTGTCGGCGATTCCGATTGCGATTTTCACCAATGCGGCGCGGGTCACGGCGACCGGAGTTTTGACTTATTACTACGGAAAACGCGCCACCGAAAGCACTCTGCACGAAGCGTCCGGCTGGCTCGTCTACGTCGCGGCGTTGGGGTTGCTGCTGCTGCTGAATTTCGGCTTGAAGAAGGTTCAAAGTTCAAAGTTTAAAGTTCAAAGTCAAACAAAATCTCAAATTTCAAATTTCAAGTTTCAAATTGACCAGGAACCAAAGACCAAAGACCAAAGACCAAAAACCAAAAACCAAATTTACGCGCTGCTCGCCGCTCTGCTAATCGGCGGCATCTTTATCAACTGGTTTAATCAGCGCGGCGAAACGGCGATTGCCAGAAAACCTTTATCGGAAATGCCCGCGCAGCTTGGCGATTGGCGGCAGAAAGGCGGCGAAATTCGTTTTGACGCGGCGACCGAATCTGTTCTAAGAACGTCCGATTACACGATGCGCGAATATGTTACGCCGAACAATCGGCTGGCAAATTTTTACATCGGTTATTACGCCTCGCAGCGGACGGGCGCGACTTACCACAGCCCGCAAAACTGTCTGCCCGGCGCGGGCTGGGTGATGAAAGAACCGGAATACGTCGAAATCAAAACTGCTTCCGGCAAAGTTTTCACGGCGAATAAATTCATCATTGAAAACGGAGTTTATAACGAAGTTTTGATTTACTGGTATCAAGGGCGCGGGCGGGCGACGGCGAGCGAATACGCCGACAAACTCAATACGGTTCAGGACAGCGTTTTGCGGCGCAGAAGCGACGGCGCAATGGTGCGCGTAATGACGAGCGTCGGCAATTCGGAAGCCGACGCGACGCGGGCGGCGATTGATTTGGCGGCGCAGGCAGCCGATCAGTTAGCCGAGTTTGTTCCCGAATAAAAAGTTGTTTGATTTTCAAAAAAATTAGAGTATAATCACAACTTCTCATAACAAAAACCATCAGGAAAAATTGATGTTTCAGTAGTTTTGGAAACGGTTTTTCAGTCCACAAAAACATCCGACCAAAACGCCGAGAGAAATTTTCTGAAATTGCAGGCTGATTATCTGTTTTTTCTAATGCCGACGAAAGTCGGATGTTTTTATCGAAAGTCGGGTTATCACAACTGACCGGCTTAATGTTTTGAAAATTGAGTTTAAAATTTTGACCGGTGCGGAAAATTGCCCCTTTTCGCGCCGGTTAAAAATCAGATTTCGCCATCGAGAATTCTGCGGTCATTGCCCCGACCGCTCAAATTTTCCTGACGCGAAATGTTCAATTTGAGCGGAAGTTTTATAAATGTATGAAAGAGTGCCAAGTTTTTTATTTCAAATTTTTACTGCTCGCCGTCTTTATCTTCGGTATCGGCTTCACCGCCTGCAGCAGTCATTACAAACAAAAACATTTGGTTCGCGGCGAAGATTATTTGCAGAAACGCAAGTTTCAGGAAGCCGTGATGGAATTTCGCGCCGCCGCCGACCTCGATAAGACATCGAGTGAAGCGCATTGGGGCTTGGCTCGTTCGTATGAAAATCTCGGACAGTTCTCCGAAACGGTTGATGAACTGCGCCAGACCGCCGAATTAAATCCCGATAATCTCGAAGCCCAAACCAAACTCGGCAATTATTTACTGCTCGCGCAGCCGCCGCAAATTCGGGAAACCGAAAAACTGCTCGAAGACGTTTTCGCCCGCGACGCAAATTTTATCGAAGGTCATATTCTCAAAGCCAGCCTTTACGCCGCGCAGAAAAAAAGCGAACAGGAAATTCTCGACGTTTTGAATCAGGCGATTGCGCTCGACCCGAATCGGGCGGCAACATATATCAGTCTTTCGCGGTTTTATATGAAACTCGACCGGCGGCAGGACGCGGAAAATGCCATTCAAAAAGGAATTGCGGTCAACCCGAACGCGGCGGTCGGCTATCTCGAATACGGCAAATTTTTGAGTTTCACCGACCGCGCCGCGCTCGCCGAAGCGCAGTATCAAAAAGCCATCGAAGTCGAACCGGCAAACATCGAAGCGCGTGAAGGACAAGCCGAATTTTATCTGGCGGAGCGGCGGCTCGATAAAGCCGAACAATCTTACCAGGAACTCGTCCGAATGCAGGAAAATAGTCCGGCGAGCCAGATGCAGTTGGCAAATTTTTACTCGACCATCGGACGCGAAGACGACGCGGTCATAACGCTCGGTGCAATCGTCGCCGAAACGCCCGCTTACGCCCGCGCTCGTTACCGCTTGGGCGAAATCTATCTTGACCGCAAGGAAAACGCGAAAGTCATCGAGCAGACCAAAGAGCTTTTAAACTTAAACGACAATGACGCGGAAGCCTATATGTTGCGGGCGCGAGTTCGGATGCAGGAAAACAAGCCGGGCGAAGCGGTCAAGGATTTGGAAGAAGTTTTGAAAAAACAGCCGAGCCAGAAAAACGCGCTTTTTTATATGACGCAGGCGCGGCTCGCGCTCGGACAAATTGACCAGGCGTGGGCGTTCATCGGCGATTTGGAGAAATATCACCCGAATTTTTTGAAGACGAAGCTGTTGAAAATCCAGGCGAGCTTTACGAGCAATGAGCCGGAAAACGCACTGCGGCAGGCGAACGAATTGCTCGACGCGGTGAAGAAAGCGTATCCAACGGCGGAACTCGACGCGCAGAATTTAGAAGAATTAAGAGTTCGCGGACTGACGGCTCGCGGGTTGGCAAATCTGGAGTTAGGCAAAATTGTCGAAGCTAAAGCGGATTTGCAAACGGTGCAAAGTCTCTCGCCGAATGCCGCCGCCGCGATGGTTAATCTGGCGAAAGTTTTCGTCGCCGAGAAGAATTTGGCGGGAGCGATAAATTTATATGAAAAAGCGTTGGCGAGCGACGACAAAAATTTCGACGCGCTGGGCGGTTTGGTCAACGCGCTGACGCGGCAGAAGCAATACGACGCGGCGCACACGAAAATCAATCAGGCAATCGAGGCGAGCAACGCGCAAAAAGACGCGCCGAAAGACGTTCAGGCGGCTTTGTATTACCTGCAAGCGAATATCTACACGATGCAGAAAAACGCCGAAGCCGCCGAAGCGGAACTGAAAAAAGCGATTGAAATTGACGAGACTTATTTGCCCGCGTATTCGGCTTACGCGGCGATGCTGGTCGGCAGAAATCAAACTGACGAAGCCGTCACCCAATATCGAAAAGTGGTCGAACGGCAGCCTTCCGCCGCCGTTTATACGCTGATCGGAATGCTTGAAGAAGTGCGCGGCAACGCGCTCGAAGCCGAAAAAAGCTACCGGAAAGCGTTGGAAATTGCGCCGGAGTCGCCGATTGCGGGAAACAATTTAGCGTGGTTGATTGCCGCCAACCAGGGAAATCTGGACGAAGCCTTAACGCTCGCGCAGGCGGTCGTCAATCGCCATCAGACGGTTTCCGGTTATTACGACACGCTCGGCTGGATTTATTACAAAAAAGAATTGTATTCGCCCGCCGTCGAACAGTTGAAAAAAGCGGTCGCGCTCGGCGATGCGGAAGCGGCGAAAAGCGGCAGTCAGCCGAACGCGGCGTATCGTTTGCGGCTCGGCACGGCGTTAGCTTCGGCAGGCGATAAACCGTCAGCGCGCAGGGAAGTCGAGTCATCTTTGCGAAACACGCAAAGTTTGACTGAACAGGAAGTGCAGGACGCGAAAAATTTACTGGCGAGTTTGTAAAAACTGCGAGTGTGGTGAATCAACCGCGCTCAGACAAAAATTATGTTTGCTTTATTATTTGAAGTCACGAACACAAATTTGCTGATGGGTTTTATGCCCGAATCGTTCGGCTTGCTGATTTTCGGCGGCGGATTGATTGGTTTGGCGGTCGGCTTGCGTCGGCTTTTGAATTGGAAGGAGAAAGTTGAAAGCCGAGATTTTTCGGCAGGCATTGATCATACGACCGGTGAGATATAAAGAAATTGCAGTGAGCGAGATAAAAAGATGAGCGTAGAATTCAGACAAAGAACGGCGGGCGAATTTATCAAGATGCTGAAGCGGCGGAGGTGGATGATTCTGCTGCCCGTGCTGACGATGACGGCGGCAATCGGTTACGTCGTCTATAAATTGCCGAGCGTTTATGAATCGAAAACTTTGCTGACGGTCAAACCGCCGACAATCTCCGAAAAAGTCGTCCAGTCTTTGACCGACGAAGATTTGTCGCAGCGTTTGCAAACGATTAACACGGAAGTTTTGAGCCGCAATTCACTGGAGCCGATGGTGTCGAAATACAAACTTTTTGAACTGGAAAGAAACGCCGGTGTGCCGATGGAGTTGATTATCGAGAAAATGTATAAAAACATCGTCGTCGAACCGGAGAGAAACGACGAAGACCGGAAAGTTGCCGCTTTCAAGATAACTTACCGTGACCGCTCGCCCGAAGCCGCCCGCAACGTCACGGCGGAACTCGCCGGCAAATATCTTAACGCGCAGATCAACGCTTCGGTGCAGACGGCGGAAGTGACCAGCGAATTTTTGGAAACTCAACTTGCCGAAGCGAAAAGCAGTCTCGACAGTTTGGAAAAACAGCGGCTCGATATAATGATGCAGAATGTCGAAACGCTGCCCGATTCTTCGCAGGGTTTAATTGCTCAACTGCAAGGGCTTCGCCAGCGCGAGCAAACTATCGCCAAAGAAAAGGAAACGCTGATTACCGAGCGCGGACGGCTCAACGACAGCATTCGCTCGCTCAACAGCCAGGCGCGAATCATCGAGGATTACGGCGAAAAGGAAACGCAGGATGCCGTGCGGCAAGCCTCGCGCATCGAGGACACGCCCGCTTACGCCCAACTCGTGCAAAAACGCGCCGAACTGAAAGCGAAGCTGGAAAATCTTAAATTGAGTTTCAAAGAAAAGCACCCGGAAGTTATCAAAGCGCAAAACGATATTGATAAAGTCGAGGATGAAGTCACGGCTTTATCGCAAAATACGCAGAAGCGCGAACAGGACGCAACCCGTTCGAGTTCGCGGAAAGCCGAATTTCAAAAGAAAAATCTGGATGTTGATAAGCAGCGCGCCGAAAGTCAAATCGCACAGATTGACGTGCAGATGCTGTCGAAAGAAGACGAACTGCGGCAAAATTTGGGACAAATCGCCGTGATGGAAGCGAAAATCAACACGATTCCGAACGTCAAAGTCGCGCTCGAAGGAGTTACCAATCAATATCAGTCGGCAAGGACGACCTACGACGACCGTTTGAAAAAATACAACGACGCGCAGCAGCAAGTTACCCGCGAAAGAAATCGGCAGGGTGAAACTATCCGCGTGCAGGACGCGGCAAATCTGCCATCGTCGCCCGTCGCGCCGAAACGCGCGATGCTGACGGCTTTAGGCGCGGCAATTGGTTTGGTTCTCGGATTGTTTTTAGCCGTCGGCTTTGAACTGCCGCGCGTTTTGAAGATTCAGAATATCGAAGATGCCAAACATTATACGGGTTTGCCGGTGCTGGCTTCCGTGCCGCCGCTGCACTCGCAAAGCGAAAAGGCTTGGCTCAAACGCTCGCATTTACTAAAGGTTTTGGCGGGAACGGCGGCGGCAGTCGCGGCGATTCCGCTGATAATTATGGCACTGACGGCTTCGCGCATCTTCGAGCGGATGGTTTCATAAAAAATTTCAAATTCCATATGTCAGGTTCCAAATTCCAGGTTGGAGACTGATTTTTAGACGAAAATTTAGAATCGGAAATCTGGAATCAATTGAGAGGAAAAAATGTACAAAGAATTTTTCGGTTTAGCAGACAATCCATTTACGTTAACGCCCGACCCGCGTTTTATCGTTTTCACGCCGTCATATAACGAAGTTTTGGCGAGCCTTTATTACGGGCTGGAGAATGCCAAAGGCTTGATTGTGCTGACGGGCGAAGTCGGCACGGGCAAAACGACGGCTCTGCGCTGGATTTTGCGGCGGCTCGATTCGAGCGTTTTGGCGGCGTATATTTTCAATCCGCGTCTCTCGGTTGACGAGTTTTATCATCACGTCACGCAGATGCTCGGCATCAAGGATTGGACGAACAAAGCCGAACTGCTGACCGAAATGGGCAGAGTTTTAGAAGATCGTCACCGGCGCGGGCTTCGCACCGTTTTGATTATTGATGAAGCGCACGAGCTTTCCGATTTTGTGCTGGAGGAAATCCGCCTGTTGATGAACTTTGAATCGGACAACGCCAAGCATCTGCAAATCGTTTTGACCGGACAGCCGGAACTGCGCGAGAAATTAAATCAGCCGAATCTGCGCCAGTTAAAACAGCGCGTCGCGCTCCGCTGCAAAATGCACGCGCTGCCGAGTATTGATGAAATCGAGCGATATATTACCGAACGCCTGCTGATTGCCGGTTCAGATCAGCCGAATATCTTTACGCCCGGCGCGATTGATTTTATTTTTCAATGTTCGGAAGGCATCCCGCGCCAAATCAATAATTTGTGCGACAACGCGCTGCTCGCGGCTTACGCGGCGGGCGATTCGGTCGTCAGCCGTCAGGTGATCGAAGAAGTCGCCGACAATCTCGATTTGCTGCCGAGTAACGAATCGCTGCTGGCGAGTGAAAAACCCATCGAAAAAATCAGCACCGGCGGCGTATTGACCGCCGAAGCGCGTGAAGAACTCTGGCAAAATCAAAGCCGCACCGAAGCGATCAAAAAGCCGAAAAAGCCGGAAACCAAAATCGCCGATCAAAGCGGCAACGGCAAACGTCCGAAACCTTTCGAGAATTTAGACGACGAGATAAGTCTGGAACTCGAAGAAGTCGGCGGATTTTACTAATAGTTCAAGGTTCCAGGTTTCAGGTTCCAGGTTTCAGGTTTAAACCAAATCGAACCAGAAACCAGAAACCTGGAACCTGAAACCTCGAACTAAAATGCGGAGCATTTATGAGTATTCTGAGAGCATTGCAGAAAAAACAATCGGAGCAACCGAATAAAGTTGAAACAGTCGTGACGGCAAACGTCGTCCCGTTCGAGAAGAACGGCAGGCGGACGAACACACCGCCGGAACTTTTCGCGGAACAGGAACTGAAAATCGGAACTCCAACAACTTCGGCGTTCAATGGGCGGTCGGATTCTTTAATCGGGAAGGCACTCCCTGATTTGGAAACTACACAAACTGCCGGGGCAACTTTGAACGCCGTTGCTTTACCCACGCCAATCGCGGAAAAACCGCCGCTCGAATTCACTTCCTGGAACATCGAAGCCGAACGGGTCGAGCCGCGATTGGTCGCCATTACCCATCCGCATTCGACTTACTGCGAAGAATACCGCAGTTTGCGAACGCAGATTCTTCACAAAAGTCAGCGGCAGAAATTACAGTCAATCGTCGTCGCCAGCATCAATCCGGGCGAAGGAAAATCCGTCACCGCGCTGAATCTTTCGTGGCTGCTGGCGCAAACCGACGGCGTGAAAGCTCTGCTTATTGACAGCGATTTGCGAATGCCGAGTTTGACGGATTATTTGGGCATCGAAACGGATAAAGGTCTTTCGGATATTTTGTCGGGACGCGCGACGCTCAAAGAATCAATTATCAGGTTAGAGCCAGCCGGACTGCATCTGCTGCCCGGCGGCGAGGCTCGCAGCGATGTCGCGGAATTGATTTCCGGTCCGAAATTCAAAGAAATTCTGCGCGAAGCCAAAGAACTTTTCGATTTCGTGATTATTGACGCGCCGCCGCTCGGAATTTTCACCGACGCAAATGTTTTAATCAATCACGCCGACGGCGCGATGCTCGTCATCCGTGCCGGTCGCACCAGTTACAGCGCGGTTGATAGAATTTTAGAAAGTCTGCCGCGTAACCGGATGCTCGGTGTGGTTCTCAACCAGAGCGAGGATGTAATGGACGAATCGCATTACAATTACGGTTACTACGGAAGGAAAAAAAAATAGATACAGCAGGCAGGGGGCAGTAGGAAGAAGCAGTTGGTGGAAGTTGAGCGACCGTCGGATAAATTTTTACTTGATATTATTAAATACGCAGCCGTCTGCCAATTGCCGCCGCCCACTGCTTCTTCCTTCTTACCTGCTAAAAAAATGGCTGGAGCTAGATTTACCGCACGAACAGTTTGGTTGATTATCGCCGACGCAGCAATTATTTACGGCGGGATTATTCTTGCTCTGTATGTGCGTCTGGGTTTTGAAGGTTCGGAATATCAATTAAACGGGCGCAACGGCTGGGTTAAAATCACGCTGGCAACTTCAATCTGCCTGTTGATTCTATATTTTTACGACCTCTACGATTTCACCGTGATGGGCAATCGGCGCGAACTGATGCTGCGCCTCGTGCAGGCTCTCGGCATCGCCTGGGTTTTGCTGGCACTGCTTTTTTATCTTGTGCCGCCGCTGCTGATCGGGCGCGGCGTTTCGGTTTTTTCAGTTTTGATCGTGCTGGTTTCGCTGCTGACGTGGCGCATTCTGATTCATTATTTGACCGGACACCCGGAAATCGGCGAAAAGATTCTGATCGTCGGCACGGGACGCGCGGCGCAGGAAACGGCGGAGGCGGTTTGGAAACGGCGCGATGCCGGTTATCGAATCTCCGGTTTCGTCACCGAAAACGGCACTGATCCGAATACGAAACTAAGTAATGCGGAAATTCTCGGCACGACCGGCGAACTCGATGCCATCGTCAAATCCGAGAAAATTGACCGCATCGTGATTGCGGTGCGCGAACGGCGCGGCGCGTTTCCGACCGAGACGCTTTTAAAAATGAGTTTGGCGGGCAATGTTGACATCGAAGAATGTTCGTCGTTTTTCGAGCGCGTCACCGGACAAGTGCATATTGATATGATTCGCCCGTCGTGGCTGATTTTCGCCGGACGCAAACGCGACACGCGCCTGTCGGTTTTTTTTCGTGAAGTCGTTCATCGTTCGCTGGCTTTAATCGGTTTAATCGTTTCGCTGCCGATTGCCGTCGTCACGGCGATAATTATTAAACTCGAATCGAAAGGTTCGATATTTTACCGGCAGGAACGAGTCGGGAAAAATGGCAAAACTTTCAGCGTCATCAAGTTCCGCTCGATGAAAACCGATGCCGAAGCCGATGGCAAACCGATTTGGGCGACTGCCGACGACGACCGCACGACGCGCGTCGGAAGCATTATTCGCAAAATTCGCGTGGATGAAATTCCGCAGTTCTGGAATATCATCAAAGGCGAGATGAGCTTTGTCGGACCGCGCCCCGAACGTCCGCATTTCGTCGCGCAGCTTGCCGAAGAAATTCCATTTTACGCGCACCGGCATTTGACCGCACCCGGTTTGACCGGTTGGGCGCAAATCAAATATCCATACGGCGCGTCGGTCGAAGACGCGCGCAACAAATTGCAGTATGATTTGTATTACATCAAAAACCAGAGTCTCGCATTAGATTTAATAATAGTCGTCGAAACGGTCAAAACCGTTCTTTTCAGCCGCGGCGGACGATAATCAGAGAGCAGAGAATCAATCAGCAGGGACGAACAAGAAATTGCTTGGGTAAATTGGACAAAATCGGTTAATAGACGTTTTATCAGTTGACGGAGAAAGAAATATGAAAGCAGTAAAATTATCGAAAAGCATCGGTCTGTTGGCAGCAAGCGTGCTGATTTTTTCGCTCGGTGCGGCGGCACAGGAAACTGCGCCGCCGCAGCGCGACCGCGTGATCGAAAAGGAAATCAAAAAAGACTCGACCGAAGTGGTTAAGATTGAAGACTCAAGCAAATCAATTCAGCCGACGACTACCGAAATCATTGCCCAAACTCCGGTCGAGGCGATTAAAATTGAAACGCCGACACCGACCCCGGAAGTCAAAATTGACGACAAAAACCTGTCGGGCGAGGAAGCCGCCGTTTTAGCATATTACAGCAATTACCTGACTGAATATCGCCTCGGTCCGAACGACATTATTTCAGTCGAAGTCTTCGGGCAATGCCCGGATTACTGCAAGGAAAATATCACCGTTCCGCCGACGGCGAAAGTTTCCTACCCGCTGATTCGCGGCGGCGTATTGGTTGGCGGCAGAACCGTTGAACAAGTGCAGGACGAGATTACGAAAAAGCTCGACGAATATATTATCGAACCGAAAGTAACGGTCACGCTCGTCAAAGCGATGTCGGCGCGTTACAGCGTGATGGGCAAAGTCGCCGCGCCGGGCATCCGCGTGATGGACCGTAAAGTCAGTCTTTACGAAGCGGTCATCGAGTCGGGCGGCGTTTTAAAGACCGGCGACAAAAAGAAAATCGCGCTGATTCGCTTCAGCGAAAAAGGCACACTTTCGCGTCAGAACGTCAATCTCGCCGAGATTGAAAGCGGCAAAATTCCGATGATTTATCTCAATCCCGGCGACCAGGTTTTCGTTCCCGGCAAAGGTTTTACGGTTGACACCGTTTTTCAGATTCTCAATAAAGCGAGCCTCGTGCGCCTGCTCTTCGGAAGTCCTTTTTAACTTTCAGCGATATGAACTTAGCCGGGAAAATTTTTATTCTGTTGGCATTTTTCGCCTGCTTTCAGATTGCTAAAGCCGATTGGGTCAAGCAAAACTCGAACACGCTCGCGTGGCTTTCCGACGTTTATTTTCTGAACGAGCAAGACGGCTGGATTGTCGGCAGCGGCGGCACTTATTTGAAGACTCTGGACGGCGGGAAAAATTGGACGAAAGAGAAAAATTTCACCGCCGACAATCTCCGACAGATTTATTTCACGGATGAGAAAACCGGTTGGCTGCTGTGCGAACGCGACCTTTACACGCTCGGCGCAAATTCGCCGTCGTATTTACTAAAAACCATTGACGGCGGCGTAAATTGGGAGCGCGTCGAGTTTGCCGATAGTCAAAGAAAGCGCGTTACCAAATTCTTTTTCACGAAAAACGGCGCGGGTTTGGCAGTCGGCGAAGTCGGTGCGCTTTTTGCGCTGGCGGACGATAAAAAAAACTGGAAACGAACCGCTTCTCCGGCGCGTTATCTGTTGTCTGACGGAACTTTTACCGACGATTTAAACGGCGCGGTCGTCGGCGCGGGCGGCACGATTTTGTTCACCGCCGATGCCGGTTCGTCCTGGAACAAAGCCTCGATTTTTGGCAGCGAAGACGCGAAATTAAACGCCGTTTTTTTCATCAATCAAAAAAACGGCTGGACGGTCGGTGCAAACGGGAAAATTTTTCAAACCGTCAACGGCGGCAAAATCTGGCGCGAGCAGCAATCGAACGTCGCCGCCGATTTAACCGACATCTTTTTTACAAACACGGCGAACGGTTGGGCGGTCGGCGAACAGGGCGCGATTTTACGCACCGAAACGGCGGGAAATGTCTGGACGAAGGTTAAATCAAACACCAAACACAAGCTCGAAAAAGTTTTTTTCGTCGGAAAAAAAGGCTTCGCGGTCGGCTTCGGCGGCACGATTCTGTTTTATGACGAAAACAATCCGCCGTCGAATGCCGCTTTGCCGCCGCCGCGATTAAGAACGAGAAACCAATAGCTTTGAATTTTACTGCGCTTGACAAGCGCGACTGATTTTTCGTAGCATTGCAATTCGCCGTCAAGTTGGAAGCGGCGCGTTTTTTTGAAAAATTGGACGCACAATGTGCCGATGGACAGTTTGCGAAAAAACTTTTTGGGGCATGTACGTCAATTGGTAGACAGCCTCCCTTACAAGGAGGAAGTTAGGGGTTCGAGTCCCTTCATGCCCACCAGATTATTGAAAATTTTAAATTTCAGATTAAAGATTTCAAACGCGAAATCTACGATCTGAAATTCCAATGCGGAGTCGTAGTTCAGTTGGTTAGAACGCCAGCCTGTCACGTTGGAGGTCGCGGGTTCGAGTCCCGTCGGCTCCGCCACTATCATCTAAAAAGTCATTAAGTTTGAGCCGTCCTTTGGGGCGGTTTTTCTTTTGAAAAAATAGTGCGATTAAACTTAATTGAAGGATGAACATAATTCAACTGACTGGAGAGAGAAGCGTCTCGCTTGCACCGTTCGAGGCGCGGTGAGAATGGAACGCCGCGTGATTGCTAAAAGTTGCGGGTAATCGAGAAGCGTGTCCGTATCTTGCTTCGCTCGAACGGACGGCAAGCGAGACGCTTGCGCTCCAGTCAAACGCCCGTTTTCGTTGATATTGAATTATGTCCACGCTTCACTTAATTGATATAAAATCAAACCAAAACAAGGAGTTTTGATTTTCTCGTTGGTAATCAATCACCAATCCAATGGCAAACACCTTTGAAAATCGCGTTGTTTGGCTGCGCTGGCTGGCACTCGGCATGGTCTTTTTTATCGTCGTTCACGCGAGCCTCAAAATTATAAAAAGTCCGCTTTCAAAAGGCGATTTCGAGGCTTTTTTAACGCCGCCGATTTGATTGTCAAACATCAGAACATCTATCTCACTCCGACTCGTGAGGTGGCGCATGGCGGTTTGTTTTATTTATATTTGCCTTTGCTGGCGATATTGATAGTTCCGCTGACTTTCCTGCCGATTGAAGCGAGTATTTTAATCTGGAATTTTCTCAGTGCGCTTCTGATTTTCTGGACGGTCAAATCGTTTTACGAGACAATCAGCGGCGGATCGTTTTCAGCTTTGCCGGTCAAATCTCGCTGGATTCTGACTTTTCCCCCGTTCTGATGACATCGCCTTTTATCCTGCACCATTTAGCTTACGGGCAGGCTAACATCCTTATCTTAGCCGTCACCGTTTTGGCAATAAGTCTGATTAAGAAACAGCGCGAGGCGACCGGCGGTTTATTTCTCGGATTGGCAATCGTGCTGAAAGTCATCGCCGCTCCATTCTTCATCTGGTTTGTCAGCAAAAAATCCTGGCGGGTTATTTTCGGCGCGGTAATCGGAATTACTGTCGGGGCAATAATAATTCCCGGTTTATTTTTAGGGTTAGAGCTAAACAATTCGTATCTTGATTTTTGGATTCGCAATATAGTTTTAGCGGATGATTTGGGAACTGCAAAAGTTCCGCTCGGTGTTAATCTTTCATTACAGGCACAGCTTTACCGCTTTTTTACTGCGGTTCCGGCTTTCAGTTACCACAAGCAGTCATATTCGCTGACGATTTACTCTCTGTCGCCACAGATAGTTCTAATTCTTGGGCGATTTCTACAAATTTCGGTTTTATCAGCGATAGTTTTTTACGCCGTTAAATACAGAAATAAGGCGGAACTCGTCTCCAAATGGGGCGGAATCGCCCTGACCTTCGCCCTCATTCCGCTTTTCGCCAGCACGACTCAGCGGCATTACTTCGTGATGCTGCTCCCGACTTATCTTTATGCCGTATATGTTTGGCATTGCCTGAAATTTAAGGATAAATGGTTTCGAGGATTGCTCGCCGCATCTTTTATTTCAACTCTGGCGGCGAACGACGGAATCGTCGGCGGGCTGCTCAGCGATGTTTTTACCGCCGCCGGTTTTAATGCCTGGGGAACCGTTTTGCTGGTTTTTTGTCTTTTCCGCATCGCTAGCTGCCTGCCCGATCAGAAGTCTATCTAAACGCGGCTTTTTTTCGCTCGCCTCGACGCATTTGAATCCGCCTGATAAACTATGGCGAATAAGAATGGTATGAAACGGACTGTTTGTTAAATCGTCGGCGATGTTGTTTCCGTTAAGGAAAACAGCGTTCGGCTGCGGTTTAAAAATTATATTAAATTAAGAAACTTTGTGAGGACAGAAAAAATGAAACAAAAAATTATGACGACTTTGCTGGCGGGCGCATCATTTGCATTGATGACGGCTTGCCCGGCTCCGACCAACACCAATTTGAACGCGGTGAATCGAATGAATACGAACTCGAATATGATGGGAAACTCAAATATGATGAGCAACTCGAATATGATGAGTAATTCAAATATGACGATGAGCAACTCGAATATGGCGGGCAATTCGACGGGCAATCCGATGGTCGGCGGCGCGGCGATGGATAAAGCCAAAGACATTATTGACAACGCTTCGAACTCGAAAGACCACACGACTCTGGTTGCCGCCGTCAAAGCTGCCGGATTGGTCGAAACGCTGAAAGGCGCAGGACCATTCACGGTTTTCGCTCCGACCAACGCCGCGTTTGAAAAACTTCCGAAAGGAACGGTTGAGACGCTTCTGAAACCGGAAAACAAAGAAAAATTAAAAGGAATTTTGACTTATCACGTCGTCGCCGGGAAACAAGATGCCGCTTCGATTGTCAAAGCGATTGAAGAAGGCAAAGGCAAAGCGACTTTCAAAACCGTTCAGGGCGGAACATTAACCGCTTCGCTCGAAGGCAAAGACGTTATTTTAACCGACGACAAAGGCGGCAAATCGAAAGTGACAATCGCCGATGTAATGCAGTCGAACGGTGTAATTCACGTTATTGACAGCGTTTTGATGCACAAGTAAAATAATTTCAGAACCAACAGAAAAAGTCGGCGAGTTTGAAATAAACTCGCCGACTTTTTTAATCTGAATTAGAAACTAACCTTTTCGCAACTCGCTTAAAACCTGTTTCGCCACCGCTTTTAGAGTATCGAACACGCCCACGCCCTGCGATGCGGTCGCTTCAAAAACCGGCTCGCCTTTGCGTAATAATTCCGAAGCTAATTCGTCGGTCGGCACGACGTTCGGCAAATCGCGTTTGTTGAGCTGTAAAACGTATGGAATATTCAGCAAATCATAGCCTTGCGATTGAAGATTTTCTTCGAGATTGTAAAGCGATTCAAGATTGGCATCCATTCTTTCCTCCTGCGAATCGGCAACGAAAACCACGCCGTCCACGCCTTTCAAAATCAATTTGCGCGAGGCATCGTAATAGACTTGTCCGGGAACGGTGTAGAGGTGAAATCTGGTTTTAAAACCGCGCACCGTGCCGAGTTCGAGCGGCATAAAATCGAAAAACAACGTGCGGTCGGTTTCCGTCGCCAATGAAATCAATTTGCCTTTGGCTTGCGGCGCGGTCGAATCGTAAATATGCTGAAGGTTGGTCGTCTTGCCGCACAGTCCGGGACCGTAATAAACAATTTTACAGTTGATTTCGCGGGAAGCGTAGTTGATAAATGTCATATATTTTCAGTTATCAGTTATCAGTTATCAGTTATCAGTTATCAGTTATCAGTTTAGTAATTTTTAACTGTTGACTGATAACTGATAACCGCTAACTGAATAAGCTGTCAATGTCGTCATCGGTAATTTCAGAGAAAAATGAAGTTTCACTTTGGCGTTGAGTTTCCGAATCGCGCGCGATTTCTTCTAAAATGGAGGCGACTTCGTAGCTCGCTTTTTTGGTGCGGATTTTCACCAGGCTGAGCGTCGAACGCTCGTCGAAAACCACGACCAGCAAACTTCTTCCGATCACGCTGATAAAAATGCTTTCGCGTTCGCCTTCGTGAACGACTGCCGGGAAAACATTTTCGCCGATGAGCTTTGCCATACTCGTCGTTGCCGCGACATTTCCCGCCGCCAATGACGAAAAGGAAGTCGTATCCAAATCGGCAATATCGCCGTGAAAGGCAATCGGATGACCGTCACGGTCAACCAGCAGAACGACGCGGGCGGCACACTCGACGCAGGTTCGTGCCAAGACGGATTTTAACTTGATGAACTGATGTTCGTGTAAAACAACGGGCGTTTCTGCCATTTTGATAATTTTCTCTCTTAGATTAATTGGTAAACAGAGGTTCGGAAGTTTTGTAAGTTTTTCAAACTATTGCTTTGTAAAAACTTTTTGCGGTATGCTTTGCCGAGTTTGGCGGTCAGGCACATTTTTAATCTAACATATCAGGCGCGTCTGCTTCAAGTGTTTTTTACGATTTATTTTGTCGGGCGCGGCAAGTCGGCGGCGGACTTGACCGAGACGTTTCATCATCAATAGTTATTGCTTGCTCAAAAGAAAAAATGATAGACTTTCGCTCAGGCAAACGCGCTTGCCGGAAAACATCTCTCAACTCCGAAAGAATTGAGGTTGATGGCAGATTTAGAGGTTGTCGGCGGCTGGGAATAGCTGTTAGAGAGAAATGAAAAATCATCTGTTTTCAAAAAACTCGTTCGGTTTGAATTTCGTTGCCATCGGCGGCGGCAACGGACTTTCGACGCTACTTTCGGGGCTGAAAAGATTTGTCGCGGCAAGCGAAACCGAATCTGTCTGGCTGGAGAATCTTTCGGCGATTGTCGCCGTTTCCGATGACGGCGGCAGTTCCGGCAGACTGCGTGATGAATTACAGATGTTGCCGCCGGGCGATATTCGCAATTGTATGGTCGCGCTTTCCGAAGATTCGCACCTGCTTTCAAAACTTTTCCAACATCGTTTTCGCGGTGACGGTGAACTTGGAGGACACAATTTCGGCAATCTTTTTCTCGCCGCGCTGTCGGAAATCACCGGCGATTTTGCCGAAGCCGTTCGACTTTCCTCGGAAATTTTAGCGAGCAAAGGTCATATTTATCCGGCGACCGTCTCGGATGTGCGATTGGCGGCGGAACTTTTCGACGGCTCCGTCGTGCGCGGCGAAACGAACATTTCAAAAGTCGGCAATTCGATTAAACGTCTGCGGCTCGAACCGGAGAATTGCCAGCCGCTGGCAGAAACTTTAGCCGCCATTGCCGACGCGGATGTTATCACCGTCGGACCCGGCTCGCTTTTTACGAGCTTGCTGCCGCCGATTTTGGTGGACGGCGTGGCGGAAGCAATTGCGGAATCGGATGCCGTCAAAATTTTCATCTGCAACCTGATGACGCAGCCGGGCGAAACCGACGGTTTTTCCGCCCGCCGCCATCTGGAAATCGTGCGTGAATACGCGCCGAAATTTGATTTCGATTTCGTCGTCGTCAACAACCATCCGATCAACGAAGAGCAAATGAGTAAATATACCGAAGAAGGCGCGGTGCAGATCGGGATTGCCGATTCTATTTCGCCGGAAACCGTCGAAGGCGCGGAAATCATTTATGGTAATCTATTGGACGGCGACGAAAAAGTGCGCCATCATCCTGAAAAGTTGGCGCAAGTCGTTCTGCTGTGTGCAGTTCAACCGGCGAATTCGCCAGTGGGCGGTCAGCAGTGAGCAGTCAGCAGAAAAATCAGTTTGCCGTAAATAAAACTGCTGACTGCTCACTGATTAATTTATGGATAATATTTCCAACGAACAAAAAACGCTCGACGTTTTGATTTTAGCGGCAGGTTTAGGCACCAGGATGCGCTCGAATCTGGCGAAAGTTCTGCACAAACTTGACGGTCGCCCGCTGATTAATCACGTCTGCTTGACGGCGACGGCACTCGCGCCGCGCAAAATTTACGTCGTCATCGGACATCAGGGCGAAGATGTCAAAACGGCGGTAATGGAAGAACTAAACGAAGAATACGCAGCGTTTGTCTGGCAAACCGAACAGCTCGGCACGGGACACGCGGTTAATTCGGCGCGTGAACATCTGGAAAACGAAGATTCGACGCTGCTGATTCTTTCGGGCGATGTGCCGATGATTCGCGCTGAAACTTTAGCGGCTCTGGTTCAGCAGCATCACCATCACCGCGGCAGAGGCGCGGCTTGCACGATTCTGACGGTCAAACTCGAAGACCCAAGCGGCTACGGGCGCGTTGTGCGCGACGACGCGGGATTTTTCAGCCGCATCGTCGAGCAGAAAGACGCTTCGGAGGCGGAACGAAAAATCAACGAAATCAATTCGGGAATTTACTGCTTCCACACGCAGAAACTTTTCGCCGCACTGACCCGCGTTCAAAACGATAACGTGCAGGGCGAGTATTATTTGACGGACGTTCCCGCACTCCTGCGCGAAGCGGGCGAAGACGTTTCGCTTTACCAGCACACCGACGCGCGCGAAGTTTCCGGCATCAACAATCGCGCCGAACTCGCCGATCTGGAACGCATTTTCTGCCGCCGCACGATTTCCCGAATGATGCTCGATTACGGCGTGACGTTTATCGCTCCGAAAAATACCTACGTCAGCGGACAGGCAAGCATCGGGCGCGACACGATAATTTATCCGAATGTCGCCATCGAAGGCGCGAGCGTTATCGGCGACGGCTGCACGATTCGTTCGGGAACGCGCATCACCAATTCGCGCATCGGTCGCAGCGTCGAGATTTTGGACAACTGCGTGATTACCGATTCGGAAATTTCCGACCGCTGCACCGTCGGACCTTTCGCGCATTTGCGCGGCAGAGCGAAAATGGAAGAATCGGCAAAAGTCGGGAACTTCGTCGAACTCAAAAAAACGATTCTCGGTCGCGGCTCGAAAGCCAGCCACTTAAGTTATCTGGGCGATGCGACCATCGGCGAAAAAACGAACATCGGCGCGGGGACGATTACCTGCAATTATGACGGCGTGAGCAAACACGCGACGACCATCGGCAACCATGTCAAAATCGGCTCGGACACGATGCTCGTCGCGCCCGTCAAAATCGGCGACGGCGCGGTAACGGCGGCGGGCAGCGTCGTAACGCGCGACGTGCCTTCCGAGACACTGGTTGCGGGCGTTCCGGCACAAATAAAAAAGAGCTTCAAAAATGATGTCCCACAGGATAATACTCAAACAAAAACCGGCTGAGGTCGGCAAAATAAAGCGAGTCGAAAAATTCGGAAATTTGAGTTTGACCGGCGGACGTTTTCGGTAGATTGATTTCAGATTGGTTTTGAACGGCAAAGTATGAGTATTTTGATTCGGACAAATGTTAAACTGGAAAAAAACACTTATACTTCTAGCGATAACTTTTACTCTGAAACTTGCTCTCGGGTTGTATTTTTCTCATCTGCTCGTGTGTCAGTTTCCTGAACGTCAGAGAGGATTTATCGCCATTGACGGCGGAGATACATTTTCTTATTTAGGCGCGATAGACAATTATATCGCGGAAGGCGAGTATTACTTTTGGAACGGAGCGCGAAAAGTCTCCGCCGGCAGAATGCCTTATTACGGTGCGCCTTATTTTCTGCTAAGGTTGTTGTTTGACAAATCCGCCGCTTACGACATTTACGTTATCATTCAAATTTTGTTTGACGCTTTGGCAACGATTGTGTTCGCTCGCTTGTGTTTTAATGTTTTACCCGTTAAATCAGCTTTTTGGCTCGGATACGTGTTTTATTTCAGCAGTTTTAATTTCTTCGTTTTGAGCGTCGCTCTGTGGACGGAAAATTTGTCGTTGAGCTTTTTAGTCTTTTTTCTTTATTCGTTTCATCGCTTCTGGAAAAAACGCGATTTGAAAGATGCCGTTTGGAGCAGCATTTTTCTCGCTTTAATAACCTCTCTCAAACCGTATCTCGTTATCATCTACCCGCTGTTTTTTGTGCTTGTCTGGCTGAATCTGCGAAAAAATCAAGCAAGGAATTTTGCTTCTTCACTGCGGTATTTATCTCAAACCGCCGCACTCGGCTTGCCGCTGTTAATTTTACTGGCACCTTGGATTGGGCGAAATATGATGGTTTTCGGAAAATTTATTCCGGCGCAGGAAAACATTTGGGCTGGTTATAATGTTTCCGAAACACAACTGGCTTTTGCCGAATTTGCCGGTGCCTGGGGCGGCGGTTCGATTTCCTGGGATTCGGCGGATGCCGGTTGTTATTTTTTGGTTAGAGAGAAAGCCGATTGCGATTATTCGATTCCCGAATATGCTTTGACTGATGGTTACAGTCGAGGTGAAATTGAACGGGTCAGACAAAATTTCTTTAAATTGCAGGAAAACTATACTTCCGAACTCGACGCGGCGACGGCATCGGAATTTGCGCGGCTGACCAAGATCTACCGGCAGGAGCAGCCTTTCAGATACTATGTCGGTTCTAAATTTATCTTCCTGAAAAAATTATTCTGGCACACGAATAATTATAATTTGCCGATTCATCCGAGTTTTAAGTGTTTCAGTAGTTATCAATTATCGTTTAAGATCGTGCAATTCGGGATTTATCTTCTTTCTTTAACATTAGGAACTGTCGGATTAGTAAAAATAACAATTCAAGGAAAAATCAGCGTATTGTTTATTTCAATCGCCTTGGCTATAATAATTTTCTTCCTTGAATTAAGAACAAGCGAACAAAGATACGTTAGTCAGATTTTCCCGATTCTGCTAATCGGACTGACGATATTTTTATGCAGTCGGGGGAATTTACTAAAGCCGGTCAGCAAAGTTTTTCGCAATTTTTTCCTGAATACAAATAAACTGTAAAATTATTTGCGGCAATGTCTATTCCATTTAATAAACCGTTTTCCGTCGGAACTGAAATAGATTATCTTAATCAGTGCTTCGTCAACGAACACTTGGCGGGCGATGGTCCGTTCACGAAAAAATGCGAGGCGATGTTGGAAAAGATACTCGACGGCACGGAAAAAGTTTTTTTGACGACTTCCTGCACTCACGCTTTGGAAATGACGGCTTTGCTGCTCGACGTTCAAATGCACGACGAAGTTATCGTGCCGTCTTTTACGTTTCCTTCGACGGCAAACGCCTTCGTTCTGCGCGGCGCAGTCCCGATTTTCGCCGACGTGCGTCCCGATACGCTGAACATTGACGAGACGAAAATCGAACGACTGATTAGCCCGCTCACGAAGGCAATCGTCGTCGTCCATTACGCCGGAATTGCCTGCGAAATGGACGCGATTCTCGACATCGCCGCCCGCTACAATCTCGCCGTCATCGAAGACAACGCGCACGGATTGTTCGGCAAATACAAAGGAAAACCGCTCGGCACACTCGGTTCGATGGCGACACAGAGTTTTCACGAAACCAAAAATTTGAGTTGCGGCGAAGGCGGCGCGTTGGTCATTAACGATAAAAAATTCGTCGAACGCGCCGAGTATATTCGGGAAAAAGGCACGAACCGCAGCCGACATTTTCGCGGCGAGATTGATAAATACAGTTGGATTGACATCGGTTCGAGTTACGTAATGTCGGAATTGCTCGCCGCTTTTTTATACGCGCAACTCGAAGCGTCGGAAAAAATTCAAACGCGCCGCCGGGAAATTTGGCGGCGTTATGAAGAAGGTTTGCGTGATTGGGCAAAAGAAAACAGCGTCAAACTGCCGTTCGTTCCCGCGCACTGCGAACCGGCGTATCATCTTTTCTATATGGTTTTGCCGTCGTTTAAAGAGAAAAACGGAATGATTGACTATCTGAAAAAAGAGAACATTAACAGCATCTTTCACTATCAGCCGCTGCATCTGTCTAAAATGGGACGGAGTTTCGGCGGGCGCGTCGGCGATTGTCCCGTTACCGAAGACATCAGCAATAATCTGCTGCGGCTGCCTTTTTATAACGACTACACCGCTGAAGAACAAAATTACGTGATTCAAAAAATCAAGGAATTTAAAGTAAAAAAAGCGGTTTTGGTTGATTATCACGCGCCCGTCTGCATAATTAACTTTTTAGCGTTAATCATTAATTCTTATTTGCAATGCGTCTTTCAATCGTAACCACGTTATATTATTCCGCCCCGTATATCGAAGAATTTTATCGCCGGGCGAAGACAACCGTCCAGCCGATTACGCCGGATTATGAACTGATTTTCGTCAACGACGGTTCGCCCGACGATTCGCTGGAAGAAATAATAAAACTTCACGAACAGGACAAACGGGTGAAAATCATTGATCTTTCACGCAATTTCGGACATCACAAAGCGTTAATGACCGGACTCGCGCACGCCAAAGGCGATTTGGTTTTTCTGATTGATTCGGATTTGGAAGAGGAACCGGAACTTTTAACGCTTTTTTACGAAGAACTCGGAAAATGCCGGACTGATGTCGTCTACGGTGTGCAGAAAAAACGCAGAGGCGGGCGGTTTGAACAAATTTCCGGCAAAATCTATTACTTGATGTTCAACTTGCTGACCGGCTATAACGCCGCGGCGAACGTCCTGACGGCGCGATTGATGACGCGCGATTATGTGCGGGCATTGGTCGAACATAAAGAGCAGGAATTCGACATAATGGGGCTGTGGTCGCTGACGGGTTTCAAGCAGTCGGCGGTCGCCGTCAGCAAAAATTTCAAAGGCACGTCCGCCTATAACATTCGCCGCAAAATTTCGCTTTTCATCAACACCGTAACTGCGTTCAGCAGCCGACCGCTGCTGGGAATGTTTCTGCTGGGGCTGATAATTTTCACCTTGTCGGGCAGTTTGTTTGTTTTGATGTTTTTCAAACATTTGTTCGTCGGCGAAGTCGAAGGCTGGAAATTAGCCGCCGCTTCCGTCTGGACGCTCGGCGGTTTGATTATCGTCTGTTTGGGAATCATCGGAATTTACATCTCGAAAATCTACATCGAAACCAAACGGAGACCTTACACCATCATTCGTAAAATTTATGAAAGCGACGAAATCTGATGCCGGCAAATTTGAAAACATCGTCGAGCGTCTGAAAAATCACTTTGACGAGCGCGTCGAAAAATACGGCGCGGGACTGCAATCGGTTGACTGGAAATCGCGCGCGGCGCAGTCCAACCGCTTTCGTGAATTGCTGAAAATCGCTGATTTCTCTGCGCCTTTTTCGATTCTCGATTACGGCTGCGGCGACGGGGAACTCGCCCGTTTTCTAAACGCCGCCGGTGCGGATTTTCAGTATTTCGGTTTCGACGTTTCTCCGCAAATGATTGAAGCGGCGCGGAAGGAGTTTGCCGATTCAAATAATTGTCTTTTTTCGACACGGCTCGAAGATTTTCCGGCGGCGGATTACGCGGTGGCGAGCGGGGTTTTTAACTTGCGGTTCGACGCAAGCGACGAAAAATGGCGTGAATATATGCGGGCGACGATTTTCGACCTGCACCGGCTTTCATCTAAAGGATTTGCCTTTAACGCTTTGACGAGTTATTCGATTGCCGAATTCCGGCGCGAAGATTTATTTTACGCCGACCCGCTGCACTGGTTCGATTTCTGCAAGCGAAATGTTTCGCGCTTCGTCAGCCTGCTGCACGATTACCCGGAATACGATTTTACGATTCTGGTCAGAAAAAACAGATGAAATGCGTTATTTTACAGCCTTTCTACATTCCCTGGCGCGGTTATTTTCATCAAATTCAGCAAGCCGACGTTTTTATTTTTTACGACGACGTGCAGTATGAAAAACGCGGCTGGTGCAGCCGCAACCGCGTCAAAACTGCGAACGGCGTACAATGGCTTTCGATTCCGGTTTTGAATAAAAATTCGATTGTCAGAGGCGTTCCGATTAACGAAATCGAAATTGACCGAAGTCAAAATAATTGGCGTGAGAAACATCAGAAAACCTTGCGGCAGTCTTACGGCAAAGCTCCTTTCTTCTCAAAATACGAATTGTTTTTAACCGAATTTTACGAGCGCAACGATAAATTTTTAGCAGATTTGACGATTGATTTAACGATTGCGCTGGCGCGTGAATTGGGAATCGAAAAAACTAAGTTTTACCGCGCTTCGGCATTCGGCGCGAGCGGCAGAAAAACCGACCGACTGCTTTTTTTGCTGAATGCCGTCGGCGCGACCGATTACATTACCGGCGCGGCGGCGAAAAATTACATCGAGGCGGAAAAATTCGCCGAAGCCCGAATCAATCTGGAATATATGATTTACGATTATCCCGAATACGAACAACTTTACTCGCCTTTCGACGGGCAGGTTTCTATTTTGGATTTACTTTTTATGAAAGGAACCGAGACGGGAAAATACATCTGGAACACCGCCCAATAAAGCGCATTGCAAAAACTTGGCAAACTTTGAAAAGCAAACATTTTTTTACCGCGCCGCTAAAATAATTTTGCCGCTTATTTTAGCGGCGATTTGTCTTTACTACATTTTGACCGGCTTTCAGTGGCTTGAAATCTGGCGCACGCTGCGGAAAATCAACCTTTTGATGTTTCTCGCAAGTTCGATTTCGACGACGCTGATTTTCTGGTTGCTGCGAACTCTGCGCTGGGCAATGCTCTTAAAAAACGAAAAACTCGCCATTTCATTTTTCAAACTTTATTTATACACGGCAGTAACCATCGGCTTCGCCAATTTTACGCCGTTTCAATCAGGCGAGGCTTTGAAAGTCGAACTTTTGAGGAAATACGGAGGCGAAAGATTTTCCGGCTACAATTATTTCTTTTTTGAAAAACTGCTGGATTTGCTCGTCATTTCGACGCTCGCAGCGTTCGGCGTTCTCATTTTGTTTGAGTTTGACATCGGCAATCGGCTACAATTGGCGATTGCCGGTTTAATTGTCGGTTTAGCAATTTTGACGCTCGCGTTGATCGTCGCGTCAAAAAAAACTCCTGAGAAACTGCGAATTTATCGGCGTGTTGTGCCGGCGCAGTTGAGCAATCTCTTTTCTGCGGTGCTTTTAACTTTAGCGTCCTGGGCGACGATGATTTTAGGTTGGAAATTCATTTTCCAAAGCGCGGCGATTGATTTAACGATTTTTCAAACAACGGCGATTATCTCTTTGACAACCGTTATCGGTGTGGTCAGTTTCGTTCCGGGCGCAATCGGCGTGTCCGAAATCAGCATCGCCGCAATGCTTTCGCAATTAGGATACGAAATCGTCACGGCGCAAACCGGCGCGATAATGATTGCGCTTTATAGTTTAGTGATTCTAATTTTGTCCGCAATTCATTTGATAATTTTGAAGGCGGTAAATGCCGTTAAGCAAAAAGCTATTTAAAGTCGAATCAAATGCGAAGTAAAATTGTGATAAAATCTTTTTCGGAGTAATAAAAGCTATGACCAAAAAAGCGAAAATCGTCAAAGAAATAAAAATCGAACGCCCCGAACGGATGAAACTCTCGGCGGAAGAATCAATCAAGCGGACGAAAGAATTTGATAAGCGAAAGGAGAAATTCATTGCCACTATTCGCCAAGGGAAGAATTGAAGTTTATCTGCCCGATTTACTTAAACCCGCTTACGAAAATTTACTGCTCGCCCTCGATGATGAATTTACTTATAATTTCGGCGGCTGCACGATTGTTCGCGGACTAGACGGCAGTTATCTTTCAAAGTTCGGCGAGAAAATTCAAGACCGCATCAATTTGATTTACACCGATACGCCTTACTCGTTTGAAGAAAACTCCGATTTACTTTCAACTTACAGCGATAAAATAAGAAAAGCAGCTTTTGAGGTTTTAGAGGAAGAAGCGGTTTTGGTTGTCGTCTGGCAGGTTTATCATTCGGGTTGAGGTTAGAAATTATGAAAAGACGAATTTTAATCAACTTACTTTTGCTCACGATTTTTTGTGCTGTAACGGCTTCGGCGCAAGACGGAAAGAAAAACGCTTACGGAATCCTGCTGGATAATACGGGAACAATGCGAACACAGATGGATAACGTAAAAATTATCGGTAGGGAGATTGTCAAACAGGTAAATCAGCGCGGAGCAGTTTCTTTACTCAACTTTGAAACAGTTGAATTTACAACGAAAAAATCAGAGCGGATAAAAATAGCGCAGGTCGCAACGGGAATTGAATGGACTCAAGAGGACAAGCCCTTAAACCAATTTATTGATAACTTATTGACTGTTGCGGGGCTGACAACTCTAGTTGATGCAATTCAGGCATCTGCCGAAAAAGTTAATTCTAAAGTGGATTCGGAAAAGGGTAAATTTTCTGAAAAGGTTCTATTCCTTATTACTGACGGAGAAGATAGAGATAGTAAAACAAAACCGGATGAATTAATAAAGTTTTTGAAAGAAAACAAAATTAAAGTTCACGCAGTCGGATTATTGGAAGGATTTGGTAAAGACAGCGATTATTTATTTCCCAGTAAAAATCCGAAAGACGGCGCGAAAAAGTTTCTTGAAAAAATCACGAAAGAAACCGGCGGTCGTGTTGTTTTCCCAAAAGCAAAACAGACAGTTGAAGATATAGTGAAAAATTTGTTAACCGGAAATATAAAAGAATCAAAATAAATTATGTGTGGAATTGTCGGATACGTCGGAAACAAACAAGTCGTGCCGCTCATCATTGACGGCTTACGGAAATTGGAATATCGCGGTTACGATTCGGCGGGCATTGCCGTCGTGGACGACGCGAAACATCTTGAGATGCGCCGCGCGAGCGGCAAACTTCGCAATCTCGAAGAGTGCATTCGGCTCAATCCGCTGGACGGAAATTACGGCATCGGGCATACGCGCTGGGCGACGCACGGGCGACCGACCGAAGAAAACGCGCATCCGCACCGTGACCAAAGCGGTAAAGTCGTCGTCGTGCATAACGGAATTATCGAAAATTACATCCAGCTAAAAGAACGATTGGCGGCGGAAGGCAGCGAATTTAAAACCGAAACCGATACGGAAGTCGTCGCGCATTTAATCGGTTATTACAAAGAACGCGAACCGCTTTCGCTTGAAACGGCAGTGCGAAAAGCCGTCAAAGAATTGCGCGGCATTTTCGCGCTGGCGATTATCACATCGGACGAACCTGACACGATTATCGCCGTCCGCGAAGGTGCGCCGGTCGTCATCGGTTTGGGCGATGGCGAATTTTTTGTCGCCTCGGACGTTCCGCCGATTCTCCAGCACACGCGCGACGTTTTTTATTTGGGCGAGAAGGAAATTGCCGTGCTGACAAAAGATTCGGTGCGCGTCACGGATTTTGACGGCAATATCGTCGAACCGAAACAGCAGCGCATCACTTGGGACGCGATTGCGGCGGAGAAAGGCGGTTTCAAACATTTTCTGCTCAAAGAAATTTACGAACAGCCGCGAGCCGTCCGCGACAGCATTTTAGGGCGCGTCTCGCTCGATACGGGCAAAATTTATCTCGACGCGATGGACATCGCAGAAGATGAATTCAGCCAGATCACTTCAATAAAAATCGCCGCCTGTGGAACCAGTTGGCACGCCGGACTCGCGGGCAAATATATGCTCGAAGAACTCGCCCGTATTCCGGTCGAAGTTGATTACGCTTCGGAGTTTCGCTATCGCAATCCGGTTTTGGACGAAAATACTTTGATGATCGTCATTTCGCAGTCCGGGGAGACCGCCGACACGATTGCCGCGATGCGTGAAGCCAGACGCGCGGGCTGCAAAGTTCTCGCCGTCTGCAATGTTTTAGGTTCGATGATTCAGCGCGAAGCCGACGGCACGATTCTGACTCACGCCGGACCGGAAATCAGCGTCGCTTCGACTAAAGCTTTTACGACGCAAATGATCGCGCTGTATATTTTTTCGATTTATCTCGCCACTCTGCGCGGAAAAATTGACGCGGAGCAAGCGAAATATCACGCGCAGCAATTAACCGATTTGCCTTCAAAAATCGAACGAATTCTCAACGATGCCGACACCATCGAAGAACTGTCGAGAGAATTTTTCCGCGTTCAGGATTTTCTTTATCTCGGTCGCGGCATCAATTTTCCGGTCGCTTTGGAAGGCGCGTTAAAACTCAAAGAAATTTCGTATATTCACGCTGAAGGTTATCCGGCGGGCGAGATGAAACACGGACCGAACGCACTGATTGACGAAAAACTGCCGGTTGTCGTCGTCAATACGAAAGAGGCGGGAAATGCGGCGAGCGAACTGCGTTATGAGAAAACGCATTCCAATATCGTCGAAGTCAAAGCGCGTGACGGAATTATTCTTTCGATTTTAACCGAAGGCGACACGATGAGCGCGAAAGTTTCCGACCACATTATCGAGATTCCCGAAACGTCGGACTTGCTCGCGCCGATTCTTTCAATCGTGCCTTTGCAGCTTTTGGCTTATTACATCGCGGTCAGAAGAGGCTGTGATGTTGACCAGCCGCGAAATCTGGCGAAATCGGTAACGGTTGAGTAATTCGCGCAGATTAAATTTTGGCAAATGTCCATACAGAGCCTGTTTGGAAATTCATAATCAGCAAACAAAAGTCAATTTTTATCACAGACTAGGGACGGATAAAATCTGATGTTCAGCGGTTTTGTCCATTTCAACCATCTGAAATCAGTGTCTGTCTGAGGTGAAAATTTTCGTTGCCGCTCAATTTCTGAATTTTCAAAAACGCCTTTAGAAGAGTAACGACCATTGAGAAAAATGATTTTACTTCGGTTGTGGATAATAATGCCAAAAAGAGCTTGGCGGGATTTCGCCGCTATTCGAGTTTAGCCGAAGATATACACAAAATTGCAATTCTCATCTCTGATGATCTTTGAACAATAATTACAAAACATTTTATTAAGGTTTGAAAACAATTTTATGAGTAACAATAACGAACCGAACAAAATCATTTTCTCGATGGTCGGCGTGAGCAAGTTTCACGATAAAAAGCCGATTCTGAAAAACATTTACCTGTCATTTTTTTACGGCGCGAAGATTGGCGTTCTCGGACTTAACGGTTCGGGGAAATCTTCGTTGCTGAGAATCATTGCCGGTCAGGATAAAGACATTAACGGCGAAGTCGTTTTCTCGCAAGGCTATTCAATCGGATTTCTCGAACAGGAACCGAAGCTCGACGACGCGAAGACCGTCCGCGCAACGGTCGAAGAAGCCGTGCAGGAAACGGTGAATCTGCTTCAGGAATTTGACGAAATCAATCTGAAATTCGGCGAAGAAATGACTGACGACGAGATGGCGGAACTGCTCGAACGGCAGGGCGAAGTGCAGGAAAAACTCGACGCGGCGGATGCCTGGGATTTGGATTCGCGGCTGGAGATGGCGATGGACGCGCTGCGCTGTCCGCCGCCCGACACGCCGGTTAAGAATTTGAGCGGCGGCGAAAAACGTCGCGTCGCGCTGTGCCGTCTGCTGCTGCAAAAGCCCGACATTTTATTGTTGGACGAACCGACGAATCATCTCGACGCGGAAACCGTCGGCTGGCTCGAACAGCACTTGCAGAAATATGAAGGCACGGTGATCGCCGTCACGCACGATAGATATTTTCTCGATAACGTCGCGGGCTGGATTTTGGAATTAGACCGCGGCGAAGGTATTCCGTGGAAAGGAAATTATTCGTCGTGGCTTGAGCAAAAACAAAATCGTTTGAAGGGCGAAGAAAAAACCGAAGACAAACGGCAGAAAACTTTGGAGCGCGAACTCGAATGGATTCGGATGTCGCCGAAAGGTCGGCACGCGAAATCGAAGGCGAGAATTACGCAATACGAAGAACTCGCATCGCAGGAATCGGAAAAACGCGGCGAGGATTTGGAGATTTACATTCCCGTGGGCGAACGCCTCGGCGATATTGTCGTCGAAGCGCATTCGGTGGCGAAAGGTTACGACGACAAAGTTTTGTTTGAAAATCTGGAATTCTCATTGCCGCGCGGCGGCATCGTCGGCGTGATCGGCGCGAACGGCGCGGGGAAAACGACTCTGTTTCGCCTGATTACCAAACAGGAAACGCCGGACGCGGGCGATTTCCGCGTCGGCGAAAACGTCAAACTCGGCTACGTTGACCAATCGCGCGACAGCTTAAATGCCGACAAAACGATTTGGGAAGAAATCTCCGACGGCTTAGATTTGGTGCAGTTGGGCAAACGCGAAGTCAATTCACGCGCCTACGTTTCGCGTTTTAATTTTTCGGGAACAGACCAGCAAAAGCGCGTCGGACAGCTTTCGGGCGGCGAGCGCAACCGCGTCCATCTGGCGAAAATGTTAAAAACGGGCGCGAATGTTTTACTGCTCGACGAACCGACCAACGATTTGGATGTCAACACGATGCGCGCTCTCGAAGAAGCGTTAGAAAATTTCGCAGGCTGCGCCGTCGTCATCAGCCACGACCGCTGGTTTTTGGATAGAATTGCCACGCACATTCTGGCATTTGAAGGCGACTCGAAAGTCGAATTTTTCGACGGAAATTATTCCGAATACGAAGCCGACAAAAAACGTCGCCTCGGCGTTGATGCCGACCAGCCGCATCGGATTAAATATCGAAGTTTGACCAGAGCATAAGGAAACGCAAGAATCTTGCGGGCTTTCTTTTGCTGAAACTGAGATTAGTGTCTTAAATTTTTGCTGTTGTAAATTTGTTATTCTAAAAATAACTCTTTTGATACAATTTTAATGGTTTTGATTTAATGTGGAACAAATAAGAAATTTTAGTGTCTAATGTTAAAGACCGAGGCAAAGGAAAAATGAAAAGAATAAGTTCAGGAATTATTGCAATGCTTTTTGCTATTGTAATTGGAATTTTTCTCAACAAGTTTATTACATCTTACTTTCTATTTTCTAACCTGCAAAATGAAGTCCGCGTGACTTGGCAAGATGAAGAGTATTCTTGCGGTAAGCCTAGCAAAATTTCCTTTAGTCATAGTGACGAATCTATTATCATTGATAACCCTTTGTGTAATTATTCAGCCGATTTACACGAAGTTCCAACTGTCAGCTATTCTGAACTTGCCCGAAACCCAAAAAATTATGACCAGAAGATAGTTCGTGTTAAAGGGCGATACCAAATGGATTTTATTCATTCTGATAGTTGGAATCGGAACTTCGCTGATAGTGCGCGATTGTATATGAAGTCTGACAGCCCAAGCGGTGAAAGACCTTTGGAATATAACAGTCCTTGGGACTTCGACATTACTAAAAAACTTCGTAATTTTATTGAGCTAAACTCACCCGAAACTAATAGTGCTGAAGTAAGTTTAATCATCGAATTTTTAGATGTATCAGATAATCCTTCTGTTTTAGAAAATACTAACAATAATCCGTTGCAAATGCTTATTCTGCATATTGAGGAAATGAAGCCTTTTGTAGTTTCAAACAAAACACTGTCGAATCTGCTGAAGAATGTTCGCAGCGAGCCTGATGCTTTGATTAGACCAAAGCGGTCTGATGAGTGGAATGGCGCAAAAGGCGCGGTAGAAGTGAAAGTTATTATTGATGAAGAAGGCAAAGTTATCTTTGCAAAGCCCTTGAACGGAAATAAACTTTTTCATCGGTCAGCACAAATCGCTGCTCTTCAATCAACATTCAAGTCTTTTAAGGTTAAAGGTAAGATGGTAAAAATAGAAGGTTCAATTTTGTATGAATTTGGCGAGTAAAAAGGTTTATGATAATTGAGGCATTCAAATGATTGTTACATTACCTGCTGAAATCGAAAAAATTGTCGCTGAACAAATCAGCAGCGGAGCGTATCAATCCGCTGACGAAGTTATCAGCAAAAGCGTTCGCTTGTTAGAAGCGAAAGAAAAAGGAATTGAAGCCTTGCGTCGGAAAATTATGCGCGGGTTTGAAGATATTCAAGAAGGGCGTTTTTCGATTGTTTCAAGCGACGAAGAACTTGAGGCTTTTTCCGGCGACATTATCCGGCAGGCGAAAGAAAAATGTGACGCTTCAAAAAAATAACCGGCTAACAATTAAAATTTCGGCTTCCGCCGCCGAAGACCTCAAAGACATTTGGGATTATGTCGCACAGCACGACGAACATTCAGCCCGAAAACTCATCCAGGAAATCAAAAAAATTTCGTGCAGTTCGCGTATTTCGCGGGCAAATTCTTTTACTTCCGAACTCGCGTTAAAATAAATTTTCGATGAATGATTTGCAGCGACAATTTATCCGCGCCTTTGAAAATAACGCAGAAGCGTTCGGCGTTTCACTCTCGACCGAAAAGATTTTCAACCTCGCCAAACATTACGAACTGATTCAAAAACACAACGAGATTCTGCATCTCGTCGCGCCGTCGCCGGTCGAAACTTTCGTTGTCCGCCACGTTTTAGAATCGCTTTACGCCGAAAAGTTTCTGCCGAAAAACGCCGTCTTCGCCGACCTCGGCACGGGCGCGGGTTTGCCCGCCGTGCCGATTTTGATTGCGCGAAAAGATATACGCGGTTTTCTCGTCGAATCGAAATTGAAAAAAGCGAAATTTTTAGAGGAAGTTTTGGCGGAATGCCAATTGGAAGATCGCGCCGAAATTCTCGACCGGCAGTTTGAAGAATTGCCAAAGCCTGATGTTTCCTGGATTTTATGCCGTGCGCTCGACAAATTCGCGCCGAAGCTGCCGAAGATTTTCAAGTGGTCTGGAGATTGCTCGTTCCTGTTTTTCGGCGGCAACGCTCTGCGCGACGGACTGCAAAAAAGCGGCGTAAAATTTGAAACGAAACTTCTTCCGTTGTCCGAGCAGAGATTTCTTTTCGTTTCGCAAAAATAGATTCAGACCGATAAAATCCTTTTTCCGGTTTTGTTTTGTCGTTTCATTTATAATACAATGTGTTATATGAAACACGCCGTTATCAGTGAAAAACCGCCGACCAAACCGCGATCACTCGCCGGAAAAGCCGTTCTCAAAAGTATTTTACAGTCCGTTCAAATCGTCGCAAAACAAAGCAAAAGTTCACCAAAAAATAACGAAGCAAAAGCTGTCAAGGAAGTTTCGGCGAAACAATTCGTGCCAGTCATCGCGCCGACAATTGAAAAAACCGTGTCCGCAAAATTGCTCCAAAAAACGAAAATAAAAATTGTCGAAACGCCGAAATTAAAAGCTAAAAGCGCGAAGACGGCAAAGGTTACAACGGCTCAAGTTTCTGCGAAAAAGAGCCAGACGACGGCTTCCAAACGCCCTTTAAAAGCTGAAGCGGCAAAGATTAAAGTGTTTGCCGACGCAAAAGCAGCGGTGACTAGAGAAATTAAAATTGCTGCTGTCGCAAAATCT